>NZ_ML122550.1:0-90891 GCF_003844195.1 Rummeliibacillus sp. TYF005 | reverse complement strand
TCTTGTTTTTTTACTAGTGCATCGATGATTTCTGTTGTAAACTGATTCATAGGGAAGACCTCTTTTCTTTGGATGAGTTGTGGTGACTTTATTCTATCAAGAAAAGGTCTTCCTTTTTCTATTAAAATTTCTATTTACACAAAATATTTTATACTCTCAATTATCTATTATTTAATGGAAATAGTATGGAAAGTGACGGCTGATTAGGGTGTAATTTACCTATTTGCTTCCGCAGTAGCGGGGAAAAGGAAGTCCCTATTAGGTATAATTCACTTAATAGGGACAAGTTGGTGGTTAAATGCATAAACGACAGCCTGAGTACGATCTTGTACTTCTAATTTTGAAAGGATATTACTTACATGAGTTTTTACAGTTTTTAAAGCGATATATAGTTCATCTGCAATATCCTGATTGGTCTTTCCTTGAGCCATCAATAAAAGCACTTCTTGTTCTCGGTCAGTTAAATCTTCATGAAGTGGTTTTTCTTTATGGCGCATTCGTTGCATCATTTTATTTGTTACTTCTGGTTCTAAAATCGGTTGTCCATTATAAGTACTTCGGATAGCATCGGCAATTTGTTTTGCATTTGTTGTTTTTAATAGGTAACTGATTGCACCAGCTTCTAGGGCAGGGTAGACTTTATCATCATCCAAGAAACTAGTGACAATCATTATTTTAGCTTCTGGCCATTCTTTTATAATAGCCTCTGTTGCTTCGGAGCCAGACATGATAGGCATAACCATATCCATTAAAATGACATCCGGACGGTGTTGCAGAGATAAATCGACGGCTTCTTGACCATTTGTAGCTTCAGCAACAACAGTCATATCAGACTGAGCTTGTAAGTATGCTGAAACACCAATGCGTACCATCTCGTGATCATCAGCTAATAGAATTCGAATCATTTTTTAATAACTCCTTTTCTACTGGAATTTGTATTTCAATGACAGTACCTTGTGATGGAACAGAAACAATTTTACAGGTACCACCAATTTCAACAGCACGTTCTTCTATATTATGCAAACCGTAGGAGCCTGCTTTCTCATCAATCGTTTCAAAGCCAATACCATTATCACGTACTCGGAAGATGACACGTTCATTGCGCTCCACAAGCAATAATTCTAGTTCTGTTGCTTTTGCATGTCTTAATGTATTAGACAAAGTTTCTTGAGCAATTCGGAATAAATGATCCTCGGCACCTTTTGAGAGATGTACATCTTCAAGACGGTATTTAATCGTAAAGGTTACTTTTTGCTGTAACTCAATAAGCAAGTCTTCTAAACCTTTTGAAATCGATTTGTCTTTTAATGCTGCAGGACGAAGGTGTAGTAATAATGCTCTCATTTCAAGTTGTGCTTGTTGTACGATTTGTTCAGTTTGAAGTAGAGTTCTTTTTGTGTCATCTGACAAATCTGCTGAAACTGTTTCATTCACTGTTGAAAGTAACATAGATGCAGCAAAAAGTTGTTGGGAAACAGAATCATGTAGTTCTCTCGCCAATCGTTGTCGTTCTTGAACAATGCGTTCTTGAATAATGAGATCTTGGTTGACAGCTTTATCATTGGTCATTTTTTGTAAACTTTTCCGTTGCGTACTGATTAATTCTTTTGTAGAAGTTAATGATTTTTGTAAGCTAGCATTAATCTCGAATGTTTCAAGCGACTGATTATCATTTTTCACTGCATTTTGTAAGGCTAATTCGAATTGTTGTTCTTTTTGATGTGTTAGAAGGAGACTCCAAGTAGCAATACAAACGCTAAATAGTAAACATAAAGAAATGAATAAAACAACAATTGGTAGATTCCAGTAGCGTGATACCCAAAGACCTTCCCATTTAGATAACGTATTTCCATATAAAAGAAAGAAAATAGCTGTTAATAAGATTAGTTCAAAAAACAAGGTTGTAAGTGTACGAGTTAGAAATTTTGTCATTGACGAATCACCTCAACATCTCCAAATAATGTTGATACGGTGATGATTAGTTCGGTAGATGCCTCTTCTATTAAATCATACCCATCTCGAAGTGTAATTGTGTCATTCCAAATTCTAGGATAAGCATTGCCGAAACATTTAGCATCTCCAACAAATGTATTATAGTGGAGTCGAACAGGGATTTCGTATGGAACAATAATCCTGACTTTCCCAAATCCTTGTCGAATAGAAATTAGGGAAGTACCTTTTGGCAAAACAGTTTGAGTTGTATCAATATACAAATCACCTACAAAACTTTGAATATGCACATCTTGCCATTCGTAAGATTGAAGTGGTGTATTTTGAAATGAAAAAAGTTTATTTTTAATAGGTTTCGTAACAGATTGTTGTGTAACTGGCTTAGAAAATGATATATGGACAGGGTCGCCTTTTTTCATCTTCCATAACACATACAATAATGTGGCTACAACAATGATACGTAGACTCCACATAGATGTGAGTGCAATCGCTATACATATGACGCCAGACCAAAAAAGCCATTTTCGTCTTTTGCGCATACTTATATAAATGAAAAATGCACCAAGAACAACAAACATAATGCTGCCGTTTTCAAAAAAGGTTGATTCCGTAAAAATAAGCAGGAATGCAATAAGAGTTAGCATTGTGAGTTTGTTCGTTGAAAACTGCGTCATAGATGTCCCTCCTTTAAACATTTCGCATAATCTGATGTAAGACTGACCTAACTGATGGGAGTTTCATTACATATAAGGGAAAAAAGAGAAGGTTTCCCTTCTCTTTTTAAGTATAACGGTAGTCCTCTAGAAGTCTAGTTATTGTGGTGATTCAAGAGTTTCTTTTTTTGTCATTTTTTTCTCAAGTTGAGCTAAACGTTCTTCCATAGAAGTAATTTCATGTTGCTGATCAATTTTTTGACCAAGACGATCAATGTAATTTTCCATTTCTTCAAATGTATCAAGTCTATCGTTAATAGAGCCTGTTGTTTCTGGATGAAGGATATGGTCCATTTGGTTATGTGCTCGAACGACATTCTCCTTTCCCATTAGTTGTAGTTGACGGAGTTTCATATCTTTAATCTTATGTTTCATTTCTTCATATTTGCGTTCTAGCCCAAATAACTCTTCGGTTGTTTTATCTATACTTGTTTTTATAATGATACTGCGTTGTTCATAGGCAGCCATTTCTTGTTCTGCAAAACCGATTAAGTCTTGTTCACCACTTAGCTTTGCTAATTCTAATTGAGCTTTACGTTTGTTATGCATTTCATTTGCAACTTCAAGTTCTTTTTCAAGCTTTTGTTTTAAAGCTCCTTGTCTTTCTAGCCATTTCCCAGTTTCTTCTGTTTGTTTTTCTGCTTCGCGAATGTATTGGTTTAACATCGCAATTGGATTTTTTTCTTCTTTTTTGTCAAATAGACGATTCAAATCCGCCTCGATTGTATATTTCAAACGTTGTAGTAAGTTCACCATGTTGGTCCCTCCAATTATTTAGATAATTCGTTCCATTGATTTTCAAAGTTTGTAAATGGATCCTCTGATTTTGGTGCAACAAATGATTCGCTAGAAGAACTGCCCCATTTGTGTACGATGTACCACAAGATAGCAATTGCTGCTAAGCCGATAAATCCTGGAATATTTGCAGTTGCTGTCAATAAACCAGCAATAGCAACGAGTGCCCACACAACTTTTGCGAATGTGGAGTTACTTTTCAAATAGAAGTGCACTCCTGCATAAAGAATAGCTGCTGAAATGGCTAGTCCTGATAAAGCTCCTAAAGAGCTTAGAATTGTGATGGCTGCTATAATACCGATGATCAATAAACCAAATTTTTTCATTGGTTATTTCCTCTCCCTTCGTTTGTATTTCTATCATAAGAGGAAATTGAATTTCTCTAAACGGTCTGGAAATTGATTTTTATCTAAGTCTAGAGGCTGAGCCAATCTAAGACTAGTTATTGTTTGTATTTTTCTATCCATTAAATGTAAAATACTTACATATGATATTAAAGGAGAATATATTCAATAATGAAGAAAATAATGGCAGTTTCTATATTTTTCATTTTATATAATGTAGTTGTCTTTTATCTTGGTTGGAATGTTTACCATTGGTTGCACGGTGCTTTTCATGTAAGTAATCCACTGGTATTTTCAGCTATCTGGCTTTATATGGCTTATAGTATTATTCTTAGCAATATCAATGAGCAGTTTCGAATTACAAAAGTAGTAAGTTGCTATTGGCTGATTGTAATGGAATATGGATTATTATTATTTCCAATCGCTAATTTATTGTTATGGTTTTTCCCCTCATTTCATATGATTTGGGTAGGGTATGTAATATTTAGCATTTTTGCTTTAATCATTATATTTGGATCATACATGGCATACTCACCGATAATACGTACAAAGACAATTCAGATTAGAAAGTATAGCAATGAAAGAAAAAAATATCGTATAGTGATTGCTTCTGATTTTCATCTTGGAATCTTATCGAATAAGAGACTATTACAAAAGTTTGTTTCACGTTCAAATGCTGCAAAGCCGGATATTGTATTTCTTGTAGGAGATATCGTAGACGATCATCCATATTGGTATAAGGCATATCAGATGGATGAAGTCATGAAGACATTAAAAGCTACATATGGTATTTATGGTGTACTAGGAAACCATGAATATTATGGCAAACAGATTCCGCTATTTATAGATGAGATGGAAAAATCAGGCGTAAAAATTCTACAAGATGAAACAATTTGTGTAGCAAATACGTTTTATGTAACTGGAAGAGAAGATAAAACAAATAAGGATCGTAAATCTTTAGAGCAATTATCTAAAGCTGTGGATGACCAATTTCCTTGGATAGTGATGGATCACACACCTTCGGATTTAGAAACACCTGTAAATCTTGGAGTAGACGTGCATCTCTCTGGACATACCCATTTGGGACAAATGTGGCCGAATCAATGGATTACTCGTAAACTATTCGAACTAGATTATGGCTATCTTTTGAAAAAATCTACTCATATTATTGTTTCATCAGGTTTTGGCTTTTGGGGTCCACCTATTCGTACGAATAGTAGAAGTGAAATGTGGGTTGTAGATGTTGAGTTAGTGGACTAATCATTAATGAAACTTTAAGTTTGCTTTTTCTTTTCATATGTTATGATAGTTTTGTTTGTAATGAAAGGTAATCATTCAACAAAGTAAAATAAAAAATAATTAAGGAGATACTATGGACTTTTTAGAGCTATTAAAATCCATTATTTTAGGATTTGTAGAAGGAATGACAGAATTTGCTCCAGTATCATCTACAGGTCATATGATTATTGTGGATGACATGTGGTTAAAAACAAAAGAGTTTTTAGGAGAATCTTCTGCCAATACTTTTAAAATTGTTATTCAGTTAGGGTCCATCCTAGCTGTTGTAGTTGTCATGTGGAAACGAATGTTAAGTTTGATAGGTTTATATCATCTTGAAGGACAGAAACCACATCACAGATTTAATTTATTGCATGTTATTATGGGGATTATTCCTGCTGGTGTATTAGGGGTATTATTAGAAGATTATATCGATAGTTATTTATTTGGGATTAAAACAGTAATCATTGGATTATTTGTTGGTGCGATTTTGATGATTGTAGCAGATAAATTTGGACCAAAAAGACCTAAAGTAACTTCACTTGATGATCTCTCTTATGTCCAAGCTTTTAAAGTAGGACTTGTACAATGTCTATCATTATGGCCAGGATTTTCACGCTCAGGTGCTACAATTTCTGGCGGTGTATTATTAGGATTAGATCACCGAACAGCATCAGATTTTACATTTATCATGGCTGTTCCAATTATGGCGGGTGCTAGTGGTATTTCACTTTTAAAACACTGGGATGAGATTAACTTTGGGGACATGGGTTTCTATGTTGTAGGATTTATAAGTGCATTTATCTTTGCATTAATCTCTATTAAATTCTTCTTGAAACTTATTTCAAAAGTAAAATTAGTGCCATTTGCAATCTATCGTATTGTATTAGCCATTGTACTATCATTCTTCGTATTTATGTAAAAGGGATGCGGATAGTGGAGTTTAGATTTGACTACCGCAGGAGTAATACATTATAACGGATATTTTTTATTGAAAGAAGGGTCTGCCCTGTAAGTTTTCTACTTATAGGACAGTCCTTTTATTTTTGTTTATTATAAAGAATAAGATTATCATCTTTATCAATTGCCGGTTTATTCTCATTATATTTTCATAAAAACATGCTACGATAAAAGTAAAACTTTTAAATATGGAAATCTAAATTATTTAAAAGTTCATCACAGTAAATGGTAGGTGAAGAATTTGGCAGAACGAATTTTAATTATAGAAGATGAAGAGAAAATAGCGCGTGTCCTACAATTAGAATTAGAGTTTGAAGGGTATGAGACGGGTATTGCTTATACAGGTTCAGATGGACTTATATTATACAGAGAACAACAATGGGATCTAATCTTGTTAGACATCATGTTACCCGTTATAAGTGGGATTGATGTCTTAAAAAGAATAAGAGCTACAGAATACTCAACACCAATCATTATGTTAACTGCAAAGGATGAACTCGAAGATAAAGTGACAGGATTAGATCTCGGGGCAAATGATTATATTACAAAACCTTTTGAAATTGAAGAATTATTGGCGAGAATTCGAGTAGCATTAAGATTTCAAAAAGAAAAACAAAAAAACGATGTTAAGGACATAAAAAAAGATATCTATTTTCATGAATATGGTGGACTTTCAATGCATGAAAAAACAAGAGAAGTAAATAAAGACGGACTATCAATCGATTTAACTCCGCGAGAATTTGAATTGTTATTGTATTTACTCAAACATCCAAAACAAGTTTTAACGCGTGAGCAAATATTAGATAGGGTGTGGGGATATGATTACTATGGAGATACAAATGTAGTAGATGTATACATTCGATACGTACGCCAGAAAATAGACAAAGGGTCTAACAATCCGCTCATACACACAGTACGTGGTGTGGGTTATGTTCTAAAGGAAAAGACACATGAAACTTAAATCGAAAATTCATATATTCTCGACAATTTTAATGCTTATTATTCTAGTAATTATGACTGTCGGCATCTACTTTATGTATGAGAAAATGGCTTATGATACAGAGTATAGACAACTGTTAGAGGAATCGCAGGAACTTGTGACTTCTATTAGTCAAACTAGCGGCATTAATGATCCGGCGACAATTTTACGAGCTTATATACCTACTAATGGAGCTATTCGAATTATTGACCAAAAAGGAAAGCAACTAGTAGCTGTTCAATCTATGGAAGGTATCGAATCCTATAAACCGCAATTGAACACAAAGAGCTATCAAGTTGAAGAATACAAAGGTATAGCCATTCTCTCTCTTAATGTACCAGTTGTTTGGAAAGACGGTTCTGTTGTATATGTTCAAATTATGCAATCAATGAAAAATGTAGCGAGAACACTTTCGCTATTAAGACTGGTACTGAGTGGAATGACTATTATAGCCACGATTTTCGTCATGCTTTCAAGTATGACGCTTGCTAAAATAGTACTTCTACCAATTCAAAGATTAACAGCTACTATGAAAAGAAGTAGTCAATCAGGAACATTTGAGAAAATTGTTATACGTAAGCAAGGAAAAGATGAATTAGGGGAAATGAGTTCAACGTTTAACAATATGATGTCACAGCTTGAACAAAATTACCGTAAGCAAGAGCAATTTGTTTCCAATGCTTCGCATGAATTAAAAACACCACTTACAGTGATTGAAAGTTATGCAAGACTTCTTAAACGTCGGGGATTTGATAATAAAAAGGTAGCGGAAGAATCAGTAGAGGCTATATTAAGTGAATCTATTCGTATGACAGAAATGATTCAACAAATGCTTGAACTTGCAAAAAATAAAGAAAATGCACCTTTAAAAAAGGAACAGATTGATATATATCAATTATTACAACAGACATTACAACAAATGCGTCAAACTTATAAAAGAGAATTTTATCTTTATGGAAAAGGACCTATGTTGGTAAATACAGATCATCAGAAGATGAAGCAACTCTTATTTATTTTCCTTGAAAATGCAAGACGTTATAGTAATGACGAAATACATGTACATTTATCTGAAGAACCTTACATTATTAAAATTCAGGATTATGGGGATGGGATTGCCGAAGAGCATATTCCACATCTTTTTGAAAGATTCTATCGAATAAGTGAAGATCGAAATCGCAAAACAGGTGGGACTGGCTTAGGCCTTGCTATTGCCAAAGAAATTGCTGACCAGTTAAATATCAGCATATCAGTAGAAAGTACAGTAGGGGTAGGTACCACCATGATATTGACTTTTAATGAACAAAAGGAGGTACCAAATGAGAAAAGTTAAACATTTGTCACTCCTAACAATTATTATATTAGCTATTGCGGCGATTTTCAGTGTTTGTTTAATGTGGAATCATGAGTCTACTGAAAATAGAAAATCTACTGAGGAAGTTTATAAAAGTATTGAAACGATGTATGGTGGAGAAATTGTCTCCTTTAAAAACAATGGTGATGAGTACGCAATGGAATTATCAAAAAATGGGGCGAACTATCATATTGAAGTGAGAGCGAAAGACGGCAAAGTACTTCAGATGAAAAGAACAGATCTAGATGGTTTAAAAAAGGAAGATATTTTGTCTAAACAGGAAGTTAATCGAGTTATAAAAAATCATTATAATGGAAGAATTGAGAGTGAGCTTTTAAATACATGGCAAAATGAAATGGTGTATCAAATTCAAGTCACTGCTCAATCCAAAAAACTGAATATTATTGTAGACGCGATTACAGGTGAAATTTTATCTGAGACTCGTGTTAATTTGAATGCTAAAAATACTGCTATAAGTAAAAAAGAAGCACAGCAGATTGCTATAAAGAAATTGAATGGTACGATTCAAAATACCACTTACTATGAGACAAGCAGTGGTGGATATTATTTAGTCAAAATAGAGAAAAAAGGTATAAACAAAACTTTTCAAATACACGGTGTATCGGGGAAAGTAATGTCAATTACGAATGATTAATTTTCTCACCAAAATCTAATGTTACTCTATCAGTATTTTCATTTTAGTTGTATATAGTAAATGTAACAAAAGGAGGCGGAAATGATGAAAAAGACAATCATTGCATTAGCAATTACAGGTTCTTTAGTAATATCAGGAGTAGTTGGAGTAGCAGCAAAATATTCGGCAAAACAAGACATTTTATCGTCTCAAGAAATTTCTAAGAAGGCTCTAAGTTATGTAAAAGGAAAAGTATATAAGGTGGAGCTAGACCATGAAAATATGGGACCTGTTTATGAAGTAGAAGTTAAAGGACCCAAAGCAAAATATGAGCTGAAATTAGACGCCAAAACAGGTGAACTTTTAAAAAAATCAACCGAATATTATACGACAACACTTGGTAATAAATTTATAGGTCTAGAAAAAGCAAAACAAATAGCCCTTAAATCTGTTAAGGGAACGATTCAAAAGGCAAAATTTGATAAAGAAGATAGTGTATATGAAATAGAAATTATTAAAGGAAAATACGAATATGAATTTGATATCGACGCATATACAGGGAAGATTTTAAAAAAAGAAAAAACAAAATTTTCTTCTAAAAGTGATCGAGCGATTAGTTTGAGTAAAGCAAAACAAATTGCTTTAAGTTCTGTTGATGGTGTTGTTCAAACAGCTCAATATCATCCAAGTAAAGGAATATATATAGTTCATGTTAAAAAGAATGCCAAAACATATGAACTTCATATTGATGCGGAAACAGGAAGAATTATCGATCAACAATCGAATAATTCAACATTATCAAATGCTGGCTTAAGTATTGGAAATGCTGAAGAAGTTGCCCTTAATGCAGTTGGTGGTGGCTCAATCATAACGTCTAACTTAGATAGTGAAGATGGTGTTTATGAAGTCAAAGTAAGAAACGGAAAATATGAATATGAACTTGAAATTGATGCTACATCAGGTGAAATTCTTAAACAGCAAAAAGAAGCCGTAGAATACAATTCGTTAAGTGATTCCACAGCACTGATTGGTGTGGAAAAGGCAAAACAAATCGCACTATCGAAAGTTTCTGGAACTATCTCATCTGCAACCTATGACCAAGAAGATGGTGTATATGAAGTATCAGTAATCTCGAATGGGTATGGATATGATTTTGATATAAATGCTCAGACAGGTGAGATTATTAAGCAAGAACAAGAAAAAGTTGATAACGTTACTACTAATAATAATTCATCTTATATTACGTCACAACAAGCTTCTCAAATTGCGTTATCAAAAGTAAAAGGAACTGTTACTAAAATTGATTTAGAAGATGGAGTTTATGAAGTAGAGATTAAAGATGGTACTTATGAATATGAACTTGAAATTGATGCTCAAACAGGTGAAGTTTTAAGTTTAGAGAAAGATTATGAAGATTGATAAAATAGTAAAATAACTATCCAATTCGTTTTAAGTACATGAATTGGGTAGCTTTTTTATTTTTTTTAAATGTCCTTATTCTATGCATTAAAATAGGTTGGTGTATTTTGTTTGACAAAATATAGAATAAGTTTGTCGTGCTTTTTCTTTAATTTTGCAAATAGACTTGTATTAAGTAAACACAATATGTTAGATTGTATTTATATCAAAAGCACAATATATAGTATGAAACGAAGATTGGTACCAGTAATGGTTTAAAAGGGAATTCGGTTCAACGCCGAAGCTGTCCCCGCAACTGTAAGTGTGGACAATTGTCAAATAACCACTGAGCAATGCTTGGGAAGGATGACAAATTGGATGAAACACAAGCCAGTAGACCTACCAGTATTTTCGTTACAACACTTTCTTCGGGGGTTGAGAAGTGGAAGTACATATTTCACAGCATATTTCGTATGTTTTTTGCTGTGGTTTATTTGTTTCCATTTCAATTAGAGCGATCGTTAGTCGAAGAAGACTGATGATCGTTTTTTATTTTGACTAATAAAATCATTTGTATAAAAGGAGACGACAATATTGGTAACAATGATTGATGAAAAAGAAATAGTATTGCAGCGTTTGGAAGATGAATTTGGTAAAGAAGAAATCAGTCCATTACGACGCAAACATGAACGTTTTGAAAAAAAGCATCCCAATGCCGCAGAAAATGAATGGACAAAGGCACTAGCTTTAGACGCATTAAGCTTTTTAGACGAAGAAGAACCGTATTGGACATTTGTTGCAGCACGTCTTTTACTAATGGAAATTTATAAAGAAGCTGCTGACAACCGACAAGTTTCAATAGAGAATGTGTATAAAGTGTTCACTGAACATATTCATAAGTTCGTTGCGAAAGGTCTCTACAACCCAATTTTAGTGAATGCTTATTCAAAAGATGAATTACAACAATTAGCGAAAGAATTAGAACCAAAGAGAGATCAATTATTTACTTATATAGGGTTAAAGACGTTGATGGATCGCTACGTCACACGTGATTTTGATAAGAAACCTATTGAATTACCGCAAGAGCGTTGGATGGTTATTGCCATGACCCTAATGCAACAAGAAAAAGAGAACAGAATTGAAAAAGTAAAAGAAGCTTATTGGGCAATGAGTAATCTTTATATGACGACAGCAACGCCAACATTAGCAAATGCAGGGAAAACACATGGCCAACTATCAAGTTGCTTTATCGACACTGTAGATGATAGTTTACAAGGTATTTATGACTCTAACACAGACGTAGCAACACTTTCAAAATTTGGAGGCGGTATAGGTGTGTACATGGGCAAGGTTCGTAGCCGTGGATCATCTATTCAGGGATTCAAAGGGGCATCAAGCGGCGTTATTCCATGGATCAAACAACTAAATAATACAGCTGTATCAGTAGATCAACTCGGACAACGCCAAGGTGCCATTGCTATTTACTTAGATGTATGGCATAAGGATATTTTTTCATTCCTAGATTTGAAATTAAATAACGGCGATGAACGAATGCGTGCACATGATATTTTCACTGGTGTCTGTTTACCTGATATTTTCATGGAAGCTGTAGAGAATCGTGAAGACTGGTATTTGTTTGATCCACATGAAGTCCGTACAGTAATGGGATTTGACCTAGAGGATTCATACGATGAAAAACGTGGAGAAGGGTCATTCCGTAACAATTATTTAGCATGTGTTAATAATCCACTATTATCTCGAGATGTTGTACCTGCGATTGATATTATGAAAAGGATTATGCGTAGTCAGTTAGAAACAGGAGTGCCATTTATGTTCTATCGTGATGAAGTCAATCGTAAAAATCCGAACAAACATAAAGGAATGATCTACTCGTCTAACTTATGTACTGAAATTGCACAAAACATGTCTCCTACAGAATTTGAATCGGTAGAGCTTGAAAATGATATCATTGTTACTCGTCGTAAAGCTGGAGATTTTGTGGTATGTAATTTATCATCTATTAATTTAGGAAGAGCTGTTCCAGCAAATGTATTAGAACGACTAATTCCCATTCAAGTTCGCATGCTCGATAATGTTATTGATTTGAATAATATTCCTGTAAAACAAGCTGCACTAACAAACGAACGCTATAGAGGTATTGGTCTTGGTACATTCGGTTGGCATCATCTATTAGCAGTCTCAGGTATTGCTTGGGAATCGGAAGAGGCAGTCCAATTTGCGGATAAATTATACGAGAAAATCGCCTATTTAACAATTCAATCCTCTATGAAACTTGCAGAAGAAAAAAGTGCATATCCATTATTTGAAGGGTCTGATTGGCATACAGGTAGTTACTTTGAAAGTCGTGGCTATCATGATGAAAAATGGACAGACCTCAAGCAAAAGGTAGCACAAAAAGGAATGCGCAATGGCTATGTAATGGCTGTTGCACCAAATTCTACAACATCTATAATTGCTGGAAGTACAGCAAGTATCGATCCTATTTTCCAAAAAAGTTATTCTGAAGAGAAAAAGGATTATAAAATCCCAGTAACTGTTCCAGATTTAAATGAAAAAACAACTTGGTACTATAAATCGGCCTATTTCATCGATCAAAATTGGACGATTAAACAAAATGCAGCACGTGCTCGACATGTTGACCAAGGAATTTCATTAAATTTATATGTTCAAAACACAGTAAAGGCGAAAGACTTACTAGCACTTCATCTAAATGCATGGAATAGCGGCGTCAAAACAACTTACTATGTTCGCTCTACATCCGTTGAATTATTAGAATGTGAATCTTGTGCTAGTTAATGGGGGAGATAAAAATGACTGAAGTAAAAAAACGTGTGTTAATGGATAAAGAAGCACCGAACCGCTCAACTAAAATTGTCAATGGCCGTTCTTCTAATATACTAAACTGGGATGATGTTCAATTTAGTTGGGCATATCCAAAATATAAAAAAATGCTAGGTAACTTCTGGACACCATTTGAGATTAATATGAGTAACGATATCAAACAATTTCCACAGTTAACAACTGATGAACAGCAAGCGTTTAAGAAGATTATTGGTTTACTAGCATTGCTAGATAGTATCCAAACCGATTATGCAGGCCGTATTGCTGATTATTTAACAGATTCAAGTCTCAACGCATTGATGATTATTTTGGCGCAACAAGAAGTCATTCATAATCATTCTTATTCTTACATTTTGTCTAGCCTTGTTTCAAAAGATGAGCAAGATGAAGTGTTCGATTTCTGGCGTACTGAACCTGTTCTTGAAAAGCGTAATGACTTTGTGATCAAAGGATATAAACAATTCGCAGAAGAACCAACTGTAGAGCATATGCTAGATTCGATTGTGTATGATGTTATTCTAGAAGGTCTATTCTTCTATTCGGGCTTTTCATTCTTTTATCACTTGGCACGCAATCAAAAAATGGTCGCAACAAGTACAATGATCAACTACATTAACCGTGATGAACAATTGCATGTAGATCTGTTTGTGAAAATATATAAACAATTGTTAGAGGAATACCCAGAGTTTAATACAGCTGAACGAGCAGAAAAAGTAGAAGCAATCTTCCGTGAAGCGGCTGAGCTTGAAATTGAATGGGGTCGAGAAGTGATAGGGGATAAAATTGATGGTCTAGATATTGAAGATGTAGAAGATTATATATACTTTTACGCAAATGTTCGTTGCAACCAACTTGGTTACGAACGTCCATTTGAAGGATATCGCAAAAATCCGATGAAATGGATCAAAGCTTACGAAGATGTGGACCTTGGCAAAACGGATTTCTTCGAGCAACGTTCACGTCAATATGTGAAAGTCAATGTTCAAGACAATGGTTTTGACGAACTATAACTCTTGATAACGAGAAAGTGCTGCACCAATTCAAGGATTGGACAGCACTTTCTTGTGTTAGTTTTCCTTTTTAATCATCACGAAAAGACAAAGAATAATAGGTAAAATGAGTAAAGCTGAAGATGCAATTCCGTAAGAGATAGAAGTGTATAATGCTATTACACCAATAATGGGGCCACCAACAATTTGTCCAATGGCATCCAATTGGCCGAACATCGACAAAGCTGTAGCTCTACCTTTTGATGCTAGTCTTTCATTGGTCATTGTACTGGATATAGGGTAATAAACTTTTCGTAAAGTGCTAGCCATCAAATATGTTATGATTGCGAGCGTAAAATATGAGCTAAAAGCAAAAATAAGTACCATAATGGTTAACAAACTATTTGTAATTAGAAGAATTACAGAATAGTTTTTATGAATGTGACGTTCTATATATTTCAAAATAATCATATTCAGCAAAAAGGTAAAGGCATAAAAAGCACCAAACCAATAGACAGATGTTTCTTCAGATAAATGGAAGTCCTCGATAAAACGTGCTCCCCATAGCCGATCGTAACCTTCACTTGCTAATCCCCATAGTACGGTTATAACTGCCAAACTTATGAGTATCGTATTGCCTCGAATTTGATTAGCACCATCTCGAATCGTAATGAATAAATGACGGATTGTCGTAATATCTTTTGAATGAGTTACTTTGATAAACTTTGTTTCTGGCATGATTAAAAACGCGCCCAAAGACAATAGGATGAGCATTATACCCGCAATAATAATCGAAATCTTGACCGAGAATAGTGTAGCTAGGCAAACGCTAATTAAAATACCTAGAAATTGCCCCAATGATTCAAACTGTGCACCTTTCAAAAATACAGAATTTAAGTCTTTTCCATTTAGTTCATCTGCGATCCAAGCTTCTTCCGCACCACTTATAAATGTCCAACCAATACCCCATAGTCCAGAAGCAATGGCAATTGACCAAAATGAAGGAAAAGTCCCTTCAAACACATGTGCAATACCAATGATTAAAGTTCCGATGAATAATGATCGCTTACGACCAAAATGATCTGCTATTAACCCTGTAGGTATTTCAAATAAAAAAATAGTGGCTTCTAGAATTGTGCCTAAGAACAAGTTGGAGAGCATTAAGATTGGCATCTACAACATAATAGAGTGCATTAACCGTAAATACAATTTGTATGAACAATGAGCGTAAACTCGTAACAGTATAATAGATATTTTGTATCTTCAATTTTTTTCCTCCGATTAAATAGGATATCGGAGGTCAAACTCTCAAAAATTAAGACAGTATGTCCTCCGATTTAATGTTGAAAGTTTGTATGAATCTTTTCATATTCGTCACTCCTTCGATAATTTTAGAATTATTATAACATTTAAAATAACAATAATGGAAAATTTTTAATATAACTAATAACATGAATCTTAAATAAGGGAAATTTGAATAAGATGTAGTAGTTCAATATAAAAATACGCTTCTCCATTTTAATGAAGAAGCGTATTTTTATTTTAGAACACATCTAGACCATGAAATTTAAATGACATTAACTTAAGCTGATGTTTACCAAAGTTTAAAACCTTTTGAACCAATAGGGGAATTCTCAATGATATTGTAAATCGGAAATGTATAGGCAATCAGGATTAAAGCAGCTAATATAACAATCCATACTTTAAAATTTTCCAATATGGGAGGCGTCTTTTCAGCTTGAGGAGCCAATTCAGCGATTGGAAATTCTTGCTCACCTTTAGGTGTAAACCACCACAGGCTTACACAAATATAAAGAAAAATAATTATTCCTATAAATAAGAATGTACCTCCAATTGCTTGAGCAATTTGATACGATGCCCAAGTCTCTGCGATTTCAGCACCGCCATAGTTAGAAAAAGCGGACCTTCTTGGTGCGCCCAGCAACCCCTCAAAATGCATGCCAATCGCCAGAAATAACATACCAACAGCCCAACAGATTGTTTGAATGATTCCTAATCTATTCAATGAAGGGGTGAAGATTCTTCCTGTTAAATGTGGTATTAACCAATACGATGCGCCGAAAAATGTCAAAACGGCAGTTGTGGCGAGAGTTAAATGGAAATGACCAGTTACCCAAATCGTATTATGAACGACTTGGTTCATCTGAAACGAGGCATTGATAATACCGCCAGCTCCACCTGGTACAAAGGCTACCATACCTACAAATGGTGCAAGAAAACGAGCATCGCCCCAAGGCAATTTTTTTAGCCAACCAAACAAACCTGTTGCACCAAGCTCACGACCACGCATCTCAAAGGTAGCGAACATAGAAAAAGCTGTAATCATAGACGGGATGACAACCATCATCGTTAAAACAACTTGTATATATTTTGATGGACTATCAATTCCGGGGTCTGTTAGTTGATGGTGAATTCCCACTGGAATAGAAAATAATATGAACATGATAAATGACAATCGAGCTAATCCATCTGAAAATATTTTTCCTCCAATAATTTTAGGAATAACACAATACCATACCATGTATGCTGGTAATAACCAAAAGTAGACAAGAGCATGTCCAAAATACCAAAACAGAGTTCGGGTCAATAATACATCTACACGTTCTACTAAGCCGAAGGACCAAGGTAATAGTAAGAATACGACTTCAATTGCTACCCCTAAAGTTGCGACTACCCAGAGTAAGCTATTACAAACAGCCATAAAAGATATTAAGGGAGTAGTTTTGCGTGGATTCTCTTTACGCCATTGTTCCCAACGTAGACAATGTCCCATAAGATCAACCCACGATCCAATAATAAGTAGTGCTAACCCAAGATAGAAGATCCAGTGTGCTTTTAAAGGAGCGTAAAAAGTATAAAGAACAGATGCCTCATTTAGTAAAATCATAATGGTTGCCATAATTGTCCCAAGCGTCATTAGCCAAAAACCAATCCATCCGAGTATTCTTTGTGTATCTGAAAGTGCACCAGAAGTTCTACTTACAGCAGCAGTTTGAAAGCCTAGGATAAAAAAGGTAGTGAAGACAAGGGCTAATAATACACCGTGAATCGTTAAAATTTGATAATAACCTAATGGTGCAGGAAGTTCAAAATACCCCGAGCGAACAAGTACTTGCAGAAGCCCTGCAGTAGCTCCCAAAAGTAGAGCTATAAATGCAACATACATATGAGCTAATACGAGATGAGCATCTTTGTTGTCTACTTTTAATACACCAGCAGTTTTAGCAGAAAAACTTTCTGTTGGTTTTTGCTTTTGTTTCTTCATTTAATCCACCACCTTTAACATTGAATGCATTTGAGCATGTCCCACACCACAATATTCGTTACAAACAATTAAATAGTCACCAGCTTTATCAACAGTTGTTGTATATTCAGAGATATACCCGGGCTCTGCCATCATATTGACATTCGTACCGGCAACTTCAAATCCATGAATGACATCTTTAGAAGTAATGATGAATTTAACTTTTGATCCTTTAGGAACATGCAATTCAGCTGGATTATAATAAAAAGCGGAGGCTACTAATACCACCTCATAATCCCAATCCTTCCCTGATACTCTGTGGACACCAGGATTATTGAAAGGAGCGATATCATCAACTTTTTCATAGTTGATCGTTTTTATAGAACTTGGTGGATGGCTCCCATAATGGAATGCCATTATACCCGTTATTAAGAGAAATACAATAAGAGAGGCACCACCAAAAATAAGCCAATATTTCTCATATTTGTGTAGATGCATTAACTAACCTTCTTTCCAATTCCCAATAATATTTAAAAACGATCAAGATATATTTTTAGAATAGATGACCAAGTCATAATGATAAAAATGCCTAGTGCTATTACAAAGAAAAAGGTTCCTTTTAGATTAGCATCTGGTTGTTTTTTGTCTCCCATAATGGACCTCCAATAATGAATTCTTCTAGTGACAGTTCGACAAGATATGCTAACATATTACCCATTTTTATAAATGGACATTCAAGAAAGAGATTATTGACGTAAGTCTATGGGATGATTCATAACAGATACTTTTAGAAAAAATAAAATGCTCCACACTATCTTCTTTTCAAGAAAATAATGTGAAGCACAAATATGTTATACACTTTTTGGTTTTGTAGTGTGGTACTACATCTCTACGGAACAATTAGTTTTCTGGTGAAGACTAGTTATCACTAAACATGTTAAAGAAACCACCAAGCCCTTTTTCATCAGAAGAAGGACCTCCTGGAGTTTGGGGAGCTGCTGCGAATACTCGACTTGCTAAACGGCTAAATGGTAATGATTGAATCCATACTGTACCAGGACCACTAAGAGTTGCAAAGAATAGCCCTTCACCACCGAATAATGCAGTTTTTACGCCGCCAACTGCTTCAATATTATAGTCGACAGAGCCTGTCATTGCGACAAGACATCCTGTATCGACTCGAAGCTTTTCGCCCGGTTGAAGATCTTTTCGGATAATTGTACCTCCAGCATGGACAAAAGCCATACCGTCGCCTTCTAATTTTTGCATAATAAATCCTTCGCCACCGAAGAATCCAGTACCTAACTTTCTTTGAAATTCGACTCCGATTGAAACACCTTTAGCCGCTGCAAGAAATGCATCCTTTTGACAAATAATTTTGCCATTAAATACGCTTAAATCCATTGGAATGATTTTCCCTGGATAAGGTGCTGCAAACGAAACATGTTTTTTACCCATTCCTTCGTTAGTGAAGGTTGTTACAAATAAACTTTCACCAGTGATTAAACGTTTGCCAGCCCCCATAAGTTTACTCATAAAGCCACCAGCACCACTATTGGAGCTATCTCCAAATAGTGTTTCCATTCGAATGCCATCTTCCATCATCATTAATGCACCAGCTTCAGCAATAACTGTTTCGTTTGGATCTAATTCAACCTCTACAAATTGCATATCATCGCCATGTAGTTTGTAATCAATTTCATGATTATTCATTTCTATACCTCCAGTTTAATTTAACTCTTCAATTTAAGTATAAATACGAAGTGATATGAAGAAAAGTTTCAACAACAATTCTAAATTTAATTGTTATAAAAAGAGGGAATAACCTTTTTGTAGAGAAAATATAAAATAGAAATATATTGCTTAAAGTAGATAATAATGATTTCAACTAGTATAAAACGTTATTTATTTACTTGTGAGATAACACATGTAGGTCCGGCGTTATGCATAAAGATATAAAGAGTACAGTAAGTTCTAAAATCTATATTGACCAAGGGGGATCATAATATGAAAGTTGCAGTCTTGGGTGCTGGTCTAATGGGAAAAGAAGTTGCACGTGATTTAGTAAGAAATCCTAATGTTGAAAAGGTTTTTTTAGCAGATTTAAACGTTGTCCAAGCACAGGAATTTGCTGATAAACTTCAAACTGATAAAATTGAAGTTTTAAAATTAGATGCTTCAGATGATCAACAACTTAAAATTGTAATGTCGAAAGCAAATGTTGTTGTGAATGCGCTATTTTATAAGTTCAATGAAAAAGTGGCTCGGACAGCAGTTGAGATAGGGGTCCACTCTGTTGATTTAGGTGGTCATATTGGTGGGGTAACGGATAAAATATTGAAGCTTGATTCTGAAGCAAAAGCAAAAGGTATAACAATTATTCCAGATTTAGGCGTTGCACCTGGAATGATTAATATTCTAGCTGGCTTTGGAGCTTCTAAATTAGATGCTGTTAAAGAGATTAAAATATATGTAGGCGGTATTCCGGTGGAGAAGGAGCCTCCTTTAGAATATAACGTTGTATTTTCGTTAGAGGGCGTTTTTGACCATTATACTGATCCTTCCTATGTTGTTAGGGACGGGGTATTACGTGAAATTCCTTCTTTATCTGAAATTGAACCTGTCTATTTCAAAGGATTTAAGGGATTAGAGGCTTTCCATACATCAGGAGGATTATCAACGTTAACGCAATCATTCCCTGATATTCAAACTTTAGAATATAAAACAATCCGTTATTCTGGACATGCAGAGAAGTTTAAGTTACTCGTGGATTTAGGATTAACGAGTAAGGATACAGAAGTAAACGTTGATGGGAACAAAGTAAAGGCAAGAGATGTACTACGAGAAGTATTACAAAGTAAATTAGAACTTGGTAAAAAGCGAGATGTTGTATTATTACGTGTTCTAGTAAAAGGTGAACGTAATGAAGAAGCAGTTACTTATGAATATGAAATGGTCACTTATAAAGATGCAGAAAATAATGAAACTGCGATGGCGTTAGCCACAGCAAATACTATTTCAGTTGTTGCCCAACTAATTGGTGATGGTACAATTGCTGCGAGTGGAGTATTTCCACCAGAAAAAATTGTCCCAGGAGAAGCGTATATACGTGAAATGAAACATCGAGGAGTCACTATTATAGAAACGAAACACCGCTCAACAAATATTGTAAAGGGGTAAGCATATAAACAGGGCTTCTAAAAATTCACAGACTTAAGGTGAACTTTTAGAATGGCCCTTTCTTATTTTTTCTTTTCCATATTATTTAGTTCTGAGACAGTAACAAATGTATACCCCTGTTTTTCCAGATAGTTAAGTACATTGTCAAGCCCATTTGCTGTTGGCATATGAATATCATGCATTAAAACAATGGCCCCAGGATAAGTATATTTCTTAACATAGGATAAGAGTTTTTTTGAATTACGATGTTCCCAATCTCTTGTATCGACGCTCCACAAAACAGTAGGAAGTTTCGTCTGTGAGCGAACCCTGTTGTCTACAGATCCATACGGAGGTCTAAAGAGAGTAGGGTTATGTCCTGTCGCTTTATGGATTGCTTTGTTTGTCATTGATAATTGTTTTTTAATTTGCGCATTTGTTAGTTGCTTCAAGTTGGCATGTGTGTAGGAGTGATTTCCAATTTCATGTCCTTCTTTCCAAACTTGTTTAGCAATTTTAGGATTAGCATTTACTTGAGAACCGACCATGAAAAAGGTTGCCTTTGCATGGTGTTTCTTTAATATTTTTAATACTTTAGGTGTTACTGTATTACTTGGGCCATCATCAAATGTTAAGGCTACGACTTTTGTAGGTTTCTTCTGTACAGCTTTTTTAACTTTTACTTTATATGGTTGTGCAACTATGTTATTAATAGAAGATAAAGGAATATGAACAGCTTTTATCTTTGTAATATTTTTGGATAATATACTGCTATTATAGTAAATAGTCAGTGTTTGATCGGTAAGAGAATAGTTTTCGAAGTTTATCCAAAGTGGTTTTGTTGCTTTTTTAATAGAAGGCGTGTTCATAATATTTTTCAGTTCTTTGTCCTTACTCATTGCGTCTTTAACAGCATTAGCTAATTGTGTTAAGCTTTTTTGAGACGGAATAACATCTTGAAGTAAGATTTGCTTATTATTTTTTTGATCGTACATAAAGGTCTTTACAGTTTTTTGCTTAGAATCTTTACCGATATATATAGATTGTGTTAAAACAAATGAGTAATATTTTTTCTTGTGTATGATAGTTTTGTATGTAATAGACAGATTGCCAGCTATTTGATCATCTTTTTGGAGTGACTTTTCCATATCCTTTAAATATTGGTCGCGTACTTTATGTATAGTATCTTTTACAGATTGATTGAATACTTTACTGGATGTCTTCGGATATTGAATGGTATAAGGTGCATTTTTATTGGTGGATTTTTCAGTAACAATGTAAATACCATTATACTTTGTCTTTTCTTTCACTATATCTGCTGATGCAGCCAATGCAGTATGTTCATGATCGTTGGAAGAGATATTGCCATTTCGCATACTAACTAGAAAAATGGTGAGAACAGTTAATGATAGGATCGCACAAATTAGTAGAAGGTCGACCCAACGTGGTTTTTTCTTTGGATGAATGGTGGTCACTTCCTAACTTCCTCCTTTATTGTTGATAATTTCATTCTAACTTATTAGGGCTTAAAAGAGGATAAAAAATTTAGAAAAATTTCATTTTTGTTAAAATAATTTAAAAATAGTCAAATTTATGAAGAGGTGAGAGGGGAATTGATTGAAACAGCCCAAGAAGAATTAGCAATCGATTGTTTTCTTCTCGCAGGACGGTTACTGATACAAAGTGGTGCGGAAACATACCGTGCAGAAGATACAATGCTTAGAATGGCAATTTCACAAGGTTTAACAGATGCCCAAAGTTTTGTTACGCCTACTGGTATTATATTTTCTGCGGGGCATAAAAGACCCACAAGAATCGCACAGATTTCAAGTCGTACAACAGATTTGGAAAAAATAGCGTTTATTAATTCTGTTTCTAGAAAGTTAACTGCGGGTGTAATTACTCTAGAAGAAGCTTATAGCGAATTGATAAAGATTGAACATACTGATTTATTCTTTCCAATCTGGGTACAAGTTTTAGCTTCGGCAATTGCCAGTGGCTGCTTTTTAATTTTGTTTAATGGGACATGGGTGGATTTTCCTTCAGCAATGGTAATTGGGGGAATTGGATACCTCATTTTTTTAGCAATGCATTCTTTGACAAAGGTTAAATTTTTTGCTGAATTTACCGGATCGTTATTTGTTGGATTACTATCTGTTTTAGTGTATAAAGCAGGTTTAGGATATCAGCTAGATAAAATTATCATCGGTTCTGTTATGCCATTAGTACCTGGTTTGCCAATAGCAAATGCTGTACGAGATTTAATGGCAGGTCACTTTGTATCAGGGGTTGCTAAAGGAATGGAGGCACTTTTAACGGCTTTTGCAATTGGCGCGGGTATAGCACTTGTGTTGTCATTTTAGGAGGAGATTTATGGATTGGGTTGTTCAAGGGATACTTAGTTTTATAGCGACAGCCGCTTTTGGCATTATTTTTAATGCACCAAAAAGGACATTATTCCATTGTGGTTTAGTTGGTATGATGGGGTGGATGATCTATTATGCATTTATCCGACAAGGTGTAGATGAGGTATTTGCGTCATTTGCTGGTGCCTTTATCATTTCAATTGTTGCACATATATTAGCACGACAATTCAAAACACCGATGATTGTATTCAGTGTTGCGGGGATTATTCCGCTTGTGCCGGGAGGACTAGCATATAATGCGATGAGAACAATTGTTGAAAATGATTATCCAGAGAGCATACAATATGCTGCAAGGGTATTTATTATATCAGGTGCAATTGTGATGGGATTAGTGTTTGCAGAGGTATTTATGCAGTTAATCTTTAATGCAATACGTAAAAGAAAAGCGAAATTAGTAAAATCTTCTTCATAAATAAAGCGATTGGATTCTAATAAGTGAATCCAATCGCTTTTAAAATTTATAAGGAATGCAGTGCGCAATAATTATAATAATTTTACGACTTCTGATGCCTCAATCGGTCGGCTGACGTGGAATCCTTGAATTGCATCACATCCAAATTCCGTAAGTATATCTTGCTGTTCTTGTGTTTCAACACCTTCTGCAAGGACGCGCATATTAAGCGATTTTCCAAAATGAATAATACCTTGGATCAACTTTTGGCTTTTTGGTTGATATTGAATAGAAGAAATAAATGCTTGATCTATTTTAAGTTGAGATAATGGTAATAATTGCATATATCTGAAAGATGCATAACCAGTACCAAAATCGTCTAGAACAAATACAATTCCATCATTTTGCAATTGCTTCATTTGTTGAATAATAGATGCTTCAGCTTCAGCTTCAAGTGCAAATTTTTCTGTAATTTCGATACGCAATAATTCAGTAGGACAACCAGTTTCCTCAAGAATTTTACGTATTTGTTTGACCATATTTTTATCTTGAAACTCTCTTACAGATGAGTTAATACTTACCTTAAGATCAATCCCTTTTTTGTGCCATTCGGCAGCTTGTTGACAAGCTTGTTCCAACATGAATGAACCAATATCATTGATTAATCCAGTTTCTTCAGCTATAGGAATTAGTATATCTGGCGGAACAGATCCAATTTCTTCATCATCCCAACGAACTAAAGCTTCCACGGTAGTGATTCTACCAGATTTTAAATCTAGTTGTGGTTGATATAAGACTTTTAAATCTTTTTTATCTAACGCAACAAGTAAACGCTTTTCAATAACTGATTTTGTATGTAATGCTTTATGATCAGCTTTTGATAGACTAACAATGTTGCCACCACCTTCAGCCTGTACTTTTTGAATGGCAGCATGTGATGCTTTCATCAAATGAGTAAAGGACACTTGATCATCTGGATATTTTGTAATTCCACCACTGATTGAAAGGGGAAGAACTCGACCATTTACGTAAATCGGATGTTGTTCCAAATAAGATAGGAAACCTTGGATAAACCATTCGCCAAGTGGAGTTATCACAACAAATTCATTGGTATTAATACGTGCCATTGAACTATCTTGGAAAAACATCTTCATTCTTTGTGTAAATTCTTGAAGTAAAACTTTTTCTGCTTGATTGTTATATAATTCTTTTAAAGAATAAAATTGATCAATGCTAAAATAGACAAAAGAGAAATGATGATTTTCTGCAATCATTTCGTTAACAATTTGTTCTAAGCGATATCGGTTCATAAGACCGGTTTCATGATCGATATAGGCGATTTTCTCTAATCGGTTTTGTAAGATTTTTTTCTCCGTAATATTATTTTCAAGTGTTATGAAGCTAGAAGGTGTTTGAGAAGAAGTATAGATTGGAATTGCCGTAAGGTCGACCCAATAGGATTGTCCATCTTTTGTTATTTTTTCAACTTCTCCTTTCCATATTTTTCCTTTAGTCAATTCTCCCCATATTGTATCCGCTATTGTAGTACCATCAGATTGCTCAGGGAACATTTTCCAAAAACTTTTTCCTATTATTCGTTTCGGTGTCCAATTGCTATATTTTAAAAATAGATCATTCGCGTATGTAATTAACCCTTCGTTATCAATAGATAGCATCATAAAAGAAGATTCTAAACCTTCACGAATACTTGAAAACTCATTGAAAGATCCAATTTTTTTCTGTTCTGATGAAGCCATTATAAATTGACAAAAAATTAATCGGCTATTATCAATGGTAAATGATTTGAAGGTGATGGGAATATTCAAAATTTCTCCACTCTTAGTATGTACAGCAATAGGTTCTAGTTGAAACAATTCTGTAGAATGAATAATTTCTTGCCATAATTCTTTATATAGATTTGTCCTTTCCTTTTCTATAAAGGGAGTGGAATTTCCAATTACTTCTTCTTGTTTATAACCAAATGTCTTTTCTGCTTGACGGTTCCAAACAACAACTAGGCCTTCAGAATTCAAAATCATCATTGGATAGGGTGTTTGGTTTAATACAGGATTAGCAGCTTGAAAAATTGTTTGAATATCATTCATGAATTCTAAGTCTCCTTGAGTTTTCTATATTTATTATTATAGTAAATAGAAAGTGATAAGTCATTAGTAATAGAATGAGAGTTAAAGAAAAATTTTTTTAGGACAATAATAATGGAGAGTTTTAAATTTATTTTTGTGAATACAGTAGTATATATATAATTAATAATTTTAGAGTTAAGTAATACGTATTGTAAAAATATAGATAATAAATTTGTTATATAGAACGTAATGCTTATTCGCATAAATGACTAAGGGTAGAGTTAGTGTTATGAAAGAGTATAATTATCGAATTATTTAAGCCGTTTATGCTAACAATCTCTTAATTGTATGCTACTTTATTATTACCATTGTATTTGGAAAATTTGCTAATTACAATTATTTTGCTGTATTCTCGTTTTTTTTCTATTCATATCTTTAGTATAAAAAAACAGTAAAATGTATTACGTAGTTAAAGAAAATTCGAATTTTTTAAAAATAATTATATGGAACAGTAAGAAAGGAGTTTATCATTGAATACGATATTTCAATACATAAAAAGGTATAGGTTATCTACTATTATAGCGCTTATGCTAATGTTTGTTGAATTAGCTGTAGAGCTTACGCAACCATTACTTATTCGAAAAATAATAGATGAAGGAATCGTTGTAGGGGAAAGTCATACGATTTGGCTATGGGGGTCAATTATGATGCTTCTTGCATTACTTGCTTTCTTGGCAGGTATTTGTAATTCTTTTTTTGCAGGGTATGCTGCACAAAATTTTGCTTATGATTTGCGAAATGCACTGTTTAAAAAGGTTCAATCATTTACAATGGCAACTTTTCTTCAATTTCCTTCTGCAAGTTTAATCACACGGTTAACAAATGATGTAACACAAGTGCAACAGGTATTCTTTATGAGTTTACGTATTATGTTGAGAGCACCTTTAGTAGTTTTAGGTAGTTTAATCATGGCATTTTATGTGGACGCATCATTGGCCATTTATTTATGCATTGGAATACCAGTTCTTGCGGTTTTTATGTATATGATGGTGAAGAAGAGTATCGGTCATTTTGCATTAGTTCAACATAAAGTAGATCGTGTAAATCGAATGATTCAAGAAAATTTACAAGCGATGCGTTTAGTAAAAGCTTATTTACGAGGTTTATATGAAGTGAGTCGCTTTGAAAAGGTTGCAAGTGCATTAAAAAAAGATACGTCAAGTGCTTTACGTTTAATGGAATATATCCAGCCTATATTATTAATCGTGATGAATATTGCGATGTTAGCTATTTTATGGTTTGGAGCAGGGCAAATTCAAAACGGGAAAACCAATATTGGAGATATAGCAGCGATAGTCAATTATACAATGCGTATGACCGGTTCGTTTTCAATGTTTGCTTTTATCATTACACTTTTTTCACGTGCGAAAGCATCGGCAACTCGTATGGAAGAAATACTATTGATCAAGGATGGAATAGAGGAAGTTGTTTTACCTACAAAAATAGAGGCACCATATAAGAAAGGCGAAATTGTATTTGAAAATGTTTCGTTTAAATATCCACAAACAGACAGATACGTATTGAAGAATATTTCATTTAGCTGTAAAAAGGGTGAGAAAATCGCCATTATGGGTGCAACTGGTTCTGGAAAATCAACGTTATTGCAGCTTATCACCAAATTTTATGAAGTAGAAGAAGGTCGTATATTAGTCGATGGCGTAGACATTAAAGAATGGAATTTAAAGAATCTTCGTCAGTCAATCGGATATGTACCACAGCGGTCATTGTTATTTACAGGAACTATTTTTGACAATATTACTTGGGGGAAAACAAAGGCGACAAAAGAAGAAGTAATAAAAGCCACAAAACAAGCTCAAATTTATGATTCCATAATGGACTTTCAAAATGGATATCAAACACGTGTAGGTCAAAAAGGCGTTAATTTATCTGGTGGTCAAAAACAAAGACTATCTATAGCAAGAGCAATTTTACGAAAACCTGAGTTTCTATTGTTTGATGATAGTACAAGCGCTCTAGACGTAAAAACAGAGTCTGCGTTATGGAAAGCGTTAGAAGAGGAACAAGCAACGATGCTTGTGGTAACACAGAAAATACGAACAGCTAAAGGTGCAGATCGAATTATATTATTAGAGGATGGTGTTCTTTCTGCATTTGGAACACATAAAGAGTTAATAGCAAGTTCAATTTTATATAAAAAAATTGCGCAATCCCAAATGGAACTGGGGGTAAAAGGTGATGATTAAATCAAAGCTGCGATCATATATATATGAACCTGTTTTAACTAAAGAAGATATTCAATCTTCAAAAAAGAGAAAAGGCGCAAGGGCAAGCGATTGGCGAAAAACATTAGGTCGAATTTGGAAAATCGTAGATGAACAAAGGGCTTTGTTAATCATCATTTTGCTAATGGTCGTTATAAGTTCAATTTTATCATTATTAGGTCCATATCTAATCGGTAAAATAATTGATGACCATATGATAAAAAAAGATTTTACAGGTTTAAAAAGTATGATTTTAGTTCTGATATTTGTTTATATTGGATTGTCTATCTCAATATTTTTGCAAAATTATTGGATGATTGGAATCGCACAACAAACGGTATATCGAATGCGAACAGGACTATTTGCAAAGTTTCAACGATTACCAATTGCATTCTTCGATAAAAGGCAACGTGGCGAATTGATGAGTCGTATGACCAATGATATGGATAATATTAGTTCCACCTTAAATAGTACATTTATCCAAGTGTTTTCGAGTGTTATAACGTTAGTTGGAACTTTGGTAGTAATGTTTTCAATGAGTCCGCTACTGACTTTTTTAACGATGCTAATTATTCCTGTTATGTTTGTTTCTACTCGTTGGATTACGAGAAGGACAGGGAAATTATTTAAAACACAACAACAAGCTTTAGGATCACTTAATGGAATGATTGAAGAGACCATTTCTGGTCAAAGGGTAGTTAAGGCATTTTCTCAAGAACAACGGATGATTGATGAGTTTGCTAACAAAAGTAGTGATTTACGTAGAGTAGGGTATTGGGCAAATGTATACTCAGGTGCAATTCCGAAAACGATGAACTTATTAAATAATACCAGCTTTGCAATTGTTGCAGGAGTCGGTGGAATTCTAGCATTAAAAGGTTATGTTTCTATTGGAACAATTGTTGTTTTTTCTGAATATGCTAGACAATTTACAAGACCTTTGAATGATTTATCGAACCAGTTTAATAATGTACTGTCAGCTATAGCTGGTGCAGAACGAGTATTTACGATAATGGATGAAAAAGAGGAGCAAGACCAAGGAAAAGGCGAGTTAATACGCGAAATTCGAGGAGATGTAACATTTGAAGATGTATCTTTCCAATATAATTTAGAGGAAGATATAGCAACAATAGAGCATATTAACTTTCATGTGAAAAAAGGACAAACAGTTGCTTTAGTTGGTGCTACGGGGGCTGGTAAGACAACTATTATGCAGTTACTTGCTCGTTTTTACGATCCTCAACAAGGACGTATTTTAATCGATGATTGTCCAATCCAGACAATCTCTCGACAAAATTTGAGAAGCCAAATGGCGTTTGTCCTTCAAGAGCCTTTTTTGTTTGAAGCAACTGTTAAAGAAAATATTCGTTATGGAAGACTTCAAGCAACCGATGATGACGTTGTTAATGCAGCAAAAAAAGCTAATGCACACAATTTTATCATGTCATTACCAAACGGTTATGATACCGTTTTAACTGCAGATGGAGGAGAAATTAGTCAAGGTCAAAGGCAATTGTTATCCATTGCAAGAGCATTGGTGGCCAATCCGGCTATTCTTTTGTTAGACGAGGCAACTAGCAGTATTGATACAGTAACGGAATTAGAGATTCAAGAGGCTTTAGAGCGATTAATGGAGGGCCGTACAAGTTTGGTCATTGCGCATCGATTAAATACAATTAGAAAAGCTGACCTTATACTAGTTATGGAAAAAGGAAAGTTAATAGAATCAGGGGAAAGGGAAAAATTGATAGCTAAAAAAGGCGTGTTCTATCAAATGTTACAACAGTCAACATTATAAGCTAAGACTTGTTTTGAATAAGCCGTTCAAAAGTAATTTAATTTGCTTTTGAACGGTTAAATTTGAAAATAAATGCATGCTTGTTTTACGATCTTGCCACTTTTTTAAATCGAAAATTACCCATTAACAAAGTAGCATAAGGCATGAACCGTTGCATGAATACGGAAATGATTAGTGGGATGAATAGGCAAATCAATGTATAGCCTAACAATTCGTATTCTATAAAATCGTTTATCAATTTATCTACTGATATGTGCAGATACATAATTGTAATAGAATGCATTTCAATAAACTCCAACACCTTCAGGCGAATATACTTCGATATAAATTGGAATAGTCCAAAAATCATCACTAGAAATGCAATAGGTAGTGCGATATCTAATATTGGATGACTGTAGCGAATAAATTTCATACTAAGATGATAGTCTAATTCTTCGTTCCAGGTTAATCTCATAGCCATTATAGAAATAGATGTACATGTAATCCATAAGGGGAGTTTTATGTGTAAGAAAATTTCTTTTGCAAAATAACCGATTGCAAAATAGCCAATTGCAATGAGTACTACATCTAAGTTCCAAGGTACTAAAATAGTTTGGGATGCTTCATCGACAGACCCACCTACAATATTCACTACATAAAAACTTTCTAATTGGGCAATTATATAGCAGAGTGTAATAAATAAAACTTGGTTTATACGATTTAAATAACGGGTAACAAATAAAAATGCAATATAAGTAAAATATAATGTAGTGATAAACCAAATTACTCCGTATGAGCCACGAGCAAAACGCCCACCAAAAAGAATAGTAAGTAAATCATGTTTATAATATTCAATATCTACGTGCCCTGTCAAAAAAGCTAATCCATAGCGAAGACATGTTATGATAAATATAAAGAATATATAAGGCACTAGTAATTGTATAGATCTTTTTTTGATAGATTGAATCATAGAGGTACTAGAATCAGCTGGTCTAAAAAATAAGCCGCTAAGAACAAAAAATGCAGGCATATGGAACCAATAAATATATGTTAGTAAAGGATAATCCAGTTGTTTTGGATAATGACCTATTACTACAAGCAACATTAAAAAACCTTTTGTTGCATCGACCCAGGTTAATCTTTTTTTCGTCATTATTTTTAGCCTCCAAAGCGATATTCTATACCTTTAGTCGCATGAATAAAAGTAGGGTAAAATAATATTTTTATATCATTTATATTTCAAAACTATTACAAAACGGAGGACTTATAGTTGAATATTTATCTAATGAAAGCATCATTTCCTATGGATGAATTGACCATAAAGGAAATGATGGACATAATACAAAAAACTAAAGAGCAATATCATCAAGATATTTCGCCATTAACAAATTGCAATGATTGGGGGAATTATAAGAATATAGGTTTTGTTATTCTAGCATATAGTGAAGAAGACCAACTTTTAGGATTCATAGTGGCCAACGATTTATTTGGATTAAATACATATGAATGGACTGTAGTTGTACACCCAGAATACCGCAGAATGGGTATTGGAAGAGTGCTTGTAGATGGTTTAAAAAATGCCCTAAATGAAAGAGGAGCAACAGGCGATATGGCTGTATCCTTTGCAGATGAAGTTGGACATCAGTTTTTGCACCAACAAGGCTATGAATACAACTCTTCAGAAGCTACATTGCAAGCCCCTTCAGAAAAAAGTGAAGTTTCCAATCTTATTCATGTTCGCTTTTTTAAAGAGGAAGATAAAAATAAACTCATCCAATTAATGCACGATGGTTTTGGAGATCTGCCTGAAGAAACTGAAGAACTTATTTCACTTAATACAACGACTAAAGGTCGATCACTTTATATGGTAGAACGAAACCAAGAAATAGTTGGGACAGTTTCGTTAGTTGAAAATGAAACGGGTATATGGATTACAGCACTTACAGTAGATCCAATACTTCGTGGTCAAGGAATAGGCTCATCTATTTTACAATGGGTAAAAAACTATGCATATACATCTGACCAATACAAAGTGTTACTAGAAGTTGAAATTGATAATAACAGTGCAATTAGTGTGTACAAGAAAGCTGGATTTACACCAATAAACCAAATAGATTACTTTGTGAGAGCCTAAATACCAATACTTACAACTTTGACATCAAGGGTAAAATTTACACAAAATTAATAAATAATTGACATTTAATATGTATACTTTTTAAATAAAAAACATAATATAGAAGTGAATGATAATAGGTTTTGGAGGGGATTGAATGAGGATGCCTGCATTACCAAAGAATGAGGTTTCACAGAAAAAATTTTTCACACAATTTTTACTAAAACTCTTTAGTCGAAACTTAAGCAAAAGTCATAAGAAACGTTATTATCCAATTCCTTCTAGAAAATAAAAAAGCATGAGAACATCTTTATGGATGTTTTCATGCTTTTTTGATTAAATCAAGAGATCTTCCTTTTTAGGAGCGAGTAAATGTAATTCATGCATAGCACGAGTGATTGCAACATACAAAAGTTTACGATCAATCGGTGTATCACGGAATGGTTGGTCTACTGCTGCAATTATGACAGCATCAAATTCAAGCCCCTTTGCAAGATGACTTGGGATGATCAAAAGTGCATCTTGGTCAATTTCAGATGTCTCTGATAATGATTGCACTTTAATTGACGTTTTTTGCAATGCTTTTGTCGCCATTTTCGCTTCAATTGTTGTCTTACAAATAAGAGCAATGGAGCGATGTCCTTTACTTCCAATTTGTTCATAGATTTCAATGATTTTTGATGTATCGAACTTTTGCATTTCATGAAATGTTGGTTCATCCCCATGACGAACTACGGGTTCTACTAAAGGTAAATCTTCTTTCATTTTTTCTAAAATACGATTAGCAACAGCCATAATTTCAATTGTAGTACGATAACTTTTTTGCAATGTTTTGTAACTAGCTCTAGGGAAAAGCTCACGAACGGGTGCCCAATCTGTCAATGAACGATAGCTGTGAATCCCTTGTGCAAGGTCACCAACCATTGTGAACATATCTGTCTCAAGTCCCTCTTTTAAAGCAGCAAGCTGAAACAAGCTATAATCTTGCACTTCATCGATAAAGACTACCTTCATCTTCCATTCCTCATTGATGCCTTTAATCTTTGCATATAAATAGAAAATTGCAGCTAAATCTTCTAAAGCCCACGTTTCTTTTTTATGCATTTCTTCAAACAAATCATGTTCTTTTTTAGACCATTCCGGTGCAAGTTCTTCTTGTAAGACTCTATTCGTCAAAAATTCGCGATACAATGATTTAATCTTATACTTTTCAAACCTTTTCATATAACGAGTTACAACAGTTTTTGACTCTTTTTCTACTGCAGGAAGTCTTGCATCGCGTTCATCAATCCATTTTGTGACAACCTTTTTTCGTTTTGCGTCATCTCGAATGCCGAACAGAGCTTTATCAAGAACAGCATCATAGCGTTTTTTTAACGTATAGAGAAGTTGTTTTCGCTTTTGTCGAATATGACTTTGCATCACAGAGCGAACTTTTGCTAATCGTTTTTCTAAAGGCATGTAGTTATAATCCTCTAAAAATAGTCGACGTAAATGTGAAGCTTTTAAGATGCGGTATTTTTCAATATAAACATCTTCAAATTGATCAGCAATTGCACCTTCTAGTTTTGCTACATAGCGTGCCATTATATCTCTGTATTCGAGAGTTCCTTTCATTTTAGAAACCCATAATGTCGTTTCTTCTATTTTGTCTTGTTTTACTAAATCCTCTAGCTGCTTATTTGGATCCTGTAATTTTAGCTTTATGTGGGTAGCATTTTGTACATATTCAGCAAAAGTTGTCTGGCAAATTTGTCCGACCCCAAGTTCAGGTAAAACGTCTGCAATATAATCTATAAATAATTTATTTGGTGCTAAAATCATTAAATCTTGTGCACGGAAGTGTTCACCCATTGTATATAGAAAATAGGAGATTCTATGTAGGGCAATCGTAGTTTTACCACTACCTGCAGCCCCTTGAACAAGAATTGGCTGTTTCAAGTGTGCACGAATAACTTCGTTTTGTTCCGCTTGGATGGTGGAAACGATTTCTGTTAAGCGAACATCTGCCTTTCCAGCTAAAGCATCCTGCAAAAGTTCGTCATTTGTAGTGAGGTCAATATCACGTACTTCTAGTAATCGACCTTTTTCTATTTTATATTGACGTTTTGAGTAAAGATGACCTTTATTTTCTTCTCCATTTACTTCATAAGTTAAATCACCAAGACGTCCATCGTAATATACATTAGCAACTGGAGAACGCCAGTCTACAATAATCGGTTCTTGCGTTTCACGATCAAAAAGTGATGTTTTTCCGATATATAATTTTTCGGAAGGTTCATCTTCTTTTTGGAAATGAATACGTGCAAAGTAAGGTTTTTGACGAATAGCTTCTAATCCTTCACGTTGGTTTTTGGCCATATCAAAGAAACGAGCATTTGTTAAAATATTTTGGTAGCTTAAACTTGAATCTAAGTAATCTAAATCAGCCATTGCCGTTCGAATATTTTCTTGTGCAGTTTGAACATCTCGTTTTGATTCGTCTAATAATTTTTGCATATAGTATTTTGTATAAGCTAAATGTTGTTCTTCCTCTTTAAAATCCGGATGTTGCGTCATTAAATTTGGCCTCCTTTTTTTATCCAAATATGATGAAGTCAACTAGAGCCCAATCCTGTGGCAAAGTTGGCACTTGTACGTCCTGTATGTAGGAACCCCACTGAAGGAAGTCGCAATAAACGGGCAGTAATTCCCACCAAAGAGGGTAGGGGAATAACTGCCCATAAAAGCCCAATTGGTTCAACTAATCATCAGTGGAGATGAAGCCCACACTAATGGAAGTTTCACTTGATCCTAGGGTAATAATTATAACTATACGCTAATGCGTAGTTGATATGAAGTTTAAATATTGTATAAAATTTGCTCTAGCGATAGGATGTATTTAGTAACTAGAAAATTGCTGGAGGAAAACAAATGAAAATATTCGCGCATCGTGGTGCATCAGGTGATTATCCAGAAAATACATTACTTGCTTTTAAAGAAGCAGCGAAATTACCGATTTACGGCGTTGAACTAGATGTTCAGCGTACAAAGGATGGCGTATTGGTAATTAATCATGATGAAAAAATTGACCGTACTTCGAACGGGAAAGGTTATATTCGTGATATGACATTTGAAGAAATTCGGTCATATGATTTTGGTAAATGGAAAGGTCAGCATTTTACTGGAGAGAAAATTCCTACACTCGATGAAGTGCTTGATATTTTCAGAACAACACATCATATGATTAATATTGAATTGAAAACCGATGTATTTGAATATCCAGGTCTAGAAGATGATGTTATTGAAACAGTGAAATCACATGAGATGATGGAGCGTGTCTTATTTTCATCATTCGACCATGAAATAGTAGAACGAGTTCTTCAAAAGGCACCTACCAATGAAGTGGCTGCACTATTCATGAAAATATTAGTGAATCTAGATGCATATGGTCAAATGATTGGTACAACTGCATTGCATATTTCACTTGTTGCAGCAAAACGAGAATCTGCGAAAAAAGCCATTAATGCTGGCAATACAGTACGAGTATACACCGTTAATACAACCAATGATTACGATTTGATGGAAGAGATTGAAGTAGACGGTGTATTTACAGATTATCCAGAAAAACTGTACCGACATGCATACAGTAAAAAATACGATTGTAAAATGAACTAAAAAGTAAGAGAGGTCTAATTTAATAGACCTCTCTTACTTTTTACCACTTCGCAACATGTTCTTCTATGGTTCCTAGCAATTGTTGAATAGGCATAATAGACCCATCCTCTAATCGGATACGTCCATCATAGTAGCCGACCATTTGATGAACTGTAGATTTTATCAATTTTACATCTGTTGAGGCTTCGCGTTCAAAAAATGGTGTAAAGGTAAGGTGAACATCATCAGTGAATTTTGTATGAATATGCCAAGGTTGCATAAAGTTTTGATTATTATATTTAAAAATTACATCTTCATGGATTTTTTGCATTTTCCCATCTATAAAAAGAGCATTTTCAGTCATACCAGTTCCATCTGTCCATTGACCACCGAAATTTATAGCAATACGATGATTCCCACAACTTTGTGATGCCATGGCCCAATTCCAAATGGCTTCTCGTGGCCAAATTCCACGTCCGTAGTCCAATACTGCAAAACAATCTTCTTCATTAAAGTTGTATCGTTTATCGCCGATTTTCACATAACCACTTGTTGGTAATGAGTGGTGTTTGGCTGTAAATTGGAATGTTTGGCGATTCCATGGAATCACTACATTTAGTGATTCATCGTTTTCTGGATGTTTAATGGTTAAATCAGCATGTAAAAGATCATCATCAAAATCAGGGATTGTGACCGTCATTTGAGTTTCTCCTTGAGAGTATAATATTTGGATTTTCATATCACTATTATTTAGAGATATTGTTTCCAAAACTTTTTCGGGCATCTTTAATCGACTACCAAGAGGAATCGTAATCGTTTTTTCAAAATATCTTTGAGTTTCATATTCGAGGAAATAAACGAAACATACTGCTGCGTAATCTAAATGACTAATGGTCGCCGAGAACATAATATCGTCACCGAATATGCACCAATAATTCCATTTTTTCTTACGCATGAAATGACCCTTTAAATTGCTTTGGATAATTGGCTTTCTAGCATATCCAATAGCAGCAGGATTTAAGTTTCCTTTTTGATCGCATAATAATGTTGCTTCAACAATCTCTTTTTCAGCGTGCTGAGTCAATTCAAACATCCTTTCAAACAAAAATAAGAGATACAACTTAGTTGTTTTTATTGTACCAAAAATTATGTGATTTTTGTCACTTCATCATGGAAAAATGAAGAATTGTGTTCTTTAATAATTTTGAGTTTATATTATTGACATAATTGGATATAAATATATAAATATTTACCAAATAAAGTAAATGTAATCATACGAAATCTATATAATATTTCTTTTGATCTTTCTAATGATATCGGTTTTCTTTAAAGGATAAGTAGCAAATAGTGCTGTTTTTACATAAGGTAAGAACAGGAGGTTTTGGGCTATGTATAATAGGAAAGCGGCAGTTGAATATGCTAATCGTTGGTGGAACAGTTTCAATCCTGCTTTTCCAAAATTCGATGATGATTGCACAAATTACATTTCACAATGTTTATTGGCAGGTGGAGCTCCTATGACGGGTGCACCTAATCGTGCTAAGGGTTGGTGGATCAAAGGTGGAACTTGGAGTTATAGCTGGACGACATCAAATGCGCTCCGTTGGTATTTAGAAACGGCTAAAACAGGATTAGTCGGAAAACGAGTGGATAGTGTCAGTGAATTACAGTTAGGGGATTTAATCTTTTTAGATTTTGATGGTGACGGTAAAATTAATCATACCTTAATCATAACAAGTATTGTTAAGGGTGTACCATACGTGAATGCACATACAACGAACAGTTATCATCGATTATGGACATATGAAGATTCAAGTGCATATACACCTAATATAAAATATTACTTTTTCAAAATAGATGTCATATAACCTTGCAGTTATGTTCTTTTATATTTTAGAAAGATTGTGGTAAGGTTGATTTTAGTAATATACATACCAGGTATATTCTATGTAAATTGTGATTGTATTAGGAGTGATTATGATGAACGAACAATCTTTATCTGTTGAAGAAGCTATCCGTGGTCGTCGTTCTATTAAAATGTTTAATGGTCAACCAGTAGATCGTGAAGATTTAATGGAAATCATTGATATTGCAGTATGGGCGCCAAATCATGGTAATCGTCAACCATGGCGAATTGTATTAGCTAGTGGCTCTGAATTAGATGAATTGAAAGATTTAATCCGTGAATATGCAGTGCCAGATTGGAAAGAGCTATCTGAAGAAGTACTTGCGAAGAAAATGCAAAAATTCGTAACCCCGGGTGCTTATGCATTTGTCATTGTACCTCAAGACGTTCGCCAAAAAGAACGTTATGAAGATTTTGCAGCAGCAAGTGGCTTTATCCAAAACATTCAATTATTAGCATGGGACCGTGGAATCGGTGCATGTTGGAAAACACCAAACTGGATTGATAATCCAAAATTCCGTGATGCACTAGGTGTAAAACCAGAAGAACGAATTATCAGCATGCTTCAATTTGGTTATTTTGATACAATTCCTAAAGAAAAACCACGTAAATCTGCTGAAGAAATTGTTACTAACTTTGGTGAAAAGGAATAATTGTGAAGGTATTTTTTTCACCCTTCCTTTTAAGCTAAAAAAACCGGAATTCCTATTAATAGGAATTCCGGTTTTTTTAGAATCTATTTTGATAAATTGGCGATTTCGTAATAGTAATCACTAATAACACGAAGTCCTTTATCAAAGTTTTCTAAGTGGAAATGTTCGTTTGGTGCATGGAAGTTTTCTGTTGATAAGGCAAAGCCCATCATGATAACAGGCACCTCTAGGATTTCGTCAAATGTAGCTACGATTGGAATAGAACCACCTGCACGAATATAGGCTGTTTTTGTGTCATATTGAGTTTCATATGAACGACCAGCAGCTTGAATATATGGATGATCAAGCGGAGTGATAAAAGGTTTCCCTTTATCGAAATCAGTTACTGTAATGTCCACACCAGCTGGTTTATGTTTTTCAATATGTGCACGTAATTGTTCAACAATTTCGTAAGGGTCTTGATCAGGAACTAAGCGACAAGTAATTTTTGCTCCAGCAGTTGCAGGAAGAACTGTTTTAATACCTTCACCTGAGAAGCCGCCAAATACACCGTTTACTTCTAAAGTTGGACGAGCCCATGTGCGTTCAAGGTAAGTGTAACCTTCTTCGCCATATAATTCTTTGACACCAGCTTCTTCTTTAATGCCTTCTTCGTCAAAATCTAATGCTTCATAAGCTGCTTTTTCTTCAGCTGTAATTGGACGGACTTTATCGTAGAAACCGTCTACCGCAATCGTGCCATGTTCATCGTGGAATGAAGATAGAATATCAGCTAATGCATGGATTGGGTTTTGGACACCGCCACCATAAATACCTGAGTGAAGATCTCCTTTAGCAGCACGAACGTCAATTTGAACACCTGTTAATCCGCGTAATGCGTAGCATACTGCTGGACGACCTGGTGCATAAAGACTTGTATCTGAGATTAATACTAAGTCTGTTGCAAGATCTTCTTTATGAGCTTCAACAAACTCAGGAAGATGTACACTTCCGATTTCTTCTTCACCTTCGATTAAGAATTTTACGTTAACAGGTAGTTCACCATTTTCTTTCATCAAACCTTCAATTACTTTTACATGCATGAACACTTGTCCTTTATCATCGCTTGATCCGCGTGCATATAAAATATTGTCACGAATTTCAGGTTTAAAAGGTTCGCTATCCCATAATTCCAAAGGATCTACAGGTTGAACATCATAGTGACCATAAACTAATACAGTTGGTTTTCCTTCAGCGTGTAACCAATCCGCTGTTACAACTGGATGACCAGCCGTCTCATTGATTTGAATGTTTTCAAGACCAGCTCTCTTCATAGACTCTCCAAGAAAATTAGCTGCCTTTTTCATATCTTCTTTGTGCTCAGATAAAGAACTGATGCTCGCAATAGATAAAAATTGTTTCATCTCATCAAGATGTTCATCTCGATGTTTAGTAAAGTAAGTGTCTAATGCTTCTAATTGACTCACTTAAATCCCTCATTTCAGTATTTCGATAATAGAATTATTATACCATAGCCATCTATTTATATAGAAAACACAAGGTTTCCAAAATACAGAGTTCACTAAAATATGGTATATTATGAAGTGTAATATTGGAACGGATTTTAAAGTTTTGTGGGAGGAATATAGTTGGAATTTATTGGATTAATAATATGTTTGCTCATATCATTTTTCTTTTCAGGAAGTGAAACAGCTTTAACAGCTATTAATAGGATGAAGGTTCAATTGAGAGCAAATCAAGGGGACCGTATGTCTCAAAAATTGAACCTTTTGCTTACTCAATCAGACCGTATGATTACGACGATATTAATCGTCAATAATACCGTTAATATTTTGATGCCGACATTATTGACAATCATTGCTTTAAGACATAATTGGCAAGTTTCAGTGGCTACGACGATTTTAACGATTATTATTATAATATTTGGGGAAGTCCTACCAAAAACAATTGCTGTTACATTTGCTGATCGACTTGCATATGTTGTTGCTCCAGTCATTGCGTTTTTTGTAAGAATTCTTACACCAATCACATGGATTGTACAAGGATTTACAAATTTGTTTATCCGTATTCTTTCAAATGGTACAGTAACTGAAGCAACTTTAACAAAAGAAGAGTTAAGAGGTATGGTTGACGTTGCTTCTACGGAAGGTACATTTGATGAGAGTGAATCTGATCGTTTGAAAGAAATGTTGGATTTTCCGGATAAGGACGTATCTGATGTAATGGGGACACATCGTACAGATGTAATAGGATTAACCATTGATGCTACTTATGATGAAGTACGAAATACAATTTTAGAGTATTCATTTACTCGCTATCCTGTTTATGAAGAAAGTTTGGACAATGTAGTAGGGATGTTCTATTCAAAGAAATTCGTGGAATGGTCATTAAATCCTTCGAAGAAGTTAGTTGATTTTATCGATGAAGACCCATTATTTGTAGTTTCAACTGTAAGCATTGAGAAAGTGTTTACTTTAATGCTTACACAGAAGAAACATTTAGCTATCGTATTAGATGAATATGGCGGTACACTTGGAATCGTTTCACATGAAGATATTATTGAAGAAATGATTGGGCTAGAAATTGAAGATGAATCTGATGAGGAAGAAGAGTCGCTCGTTTATGAACTAACAGAAGATACACTAGTCTGTCATGGACGATTAGAAATTGAAGAAGCCAATGAAATCTTCCATGTGGACATCCCTCAAGATCACGAAACAGTTGGGGGATTTGTACTGGAGCAAAGTTTGCATATTCCCGAACCTGGTGAAACTTTTGACTTTGAAAACCTCCACATTATTGTAAATGAGGTCGATGATAATCGAATTATAAAATTGACGATAACAAAGCAACCTTTTGAAGAGCAAGAGGAGTAAGCTATTATAAAAAGTATTATAGCCTAAAGCATATGAAAATATTGCTTTAGGCTTTTTTATCGTAAAGTGCAAAGGATCAAATTAACAGAAACTAAGTTTGAGCGTGAGTTGTGATAAAAGGAGCGTGAGTTGTGATAAATGAAGCCTGAGTTGTGATAAAAGGAGCGTGAGTTGTGATAAAGAAACTGAGTTGTGATAAAGGGAGCGTGAGTTGTGATAAATGAAGCCTGAGTTGTGATAAAAGGAGCGTGAGTTGTGATAAAGAAACTGAGTTGTGATAAATGAAGTCCGAGTTGTGATAAAGGGAGCGTGAGTTGTGATAAATGAAGCCTGAGTTGTGATAAAGGGAGCGTGAGTTGTGATAAAGAAACTGAGTTGTGATAAATGAAGCGTGAGTTGTGACAAAGGGAGCCCGAGTTGTGATAAAGCCTATGCCTGTTGATCTTCATTTCATTCAAAAAAACATTTATTACACATATGTTTGTCAAACCTTACACGAATGTAATGTAATTGAAAGTTAATCCGATAGAGTGAAAGCTTTGTTTTTGCGAAAATAGGTTTATCAAAGCAAGACGATAAACCGGAGGATATTTAAAGATGAATACTACACTTGAAAATGTTTATGAAGAATATAATCGTTATATATATCACTTATGCTTAAAATTAACGCGCAACAGAGCAGAGGCTGAAGACCTCATGCAAGAAGTTTGGGTAAAAGTTGTCCGTTACGAATCTTATGTTGCAGAAGTTGAACATGTAAAAGCATGGCTTACTACTATTTGTATGAATACATTCCGCGACCGCTATCGCAAAAATGTTCGTCGTAGCAAATATATGATGAGCCAACCTGAAACATTAGACGTGCCAGTACTAGATTTGGTTCCCAATAATGATCCTTCTACAGAAACAGTTGTAGAACAAGAAGCCGTTTCAAAAATTGTTCAAGAAAAGATTAATCAACTTGATAGTATCTATCGCAATACGCTTTTATATTTCTATGTCAACCAATATTCTTTAGTAGAGATTGCTGAATTGATGAAAGTATCTATTGGTACAGTGAAATCTCGTCTATTCCGTGCAAAACAACGTTTAAAAGATATTATGATGTCTGATGCAACTTCAAAAGAAGTCATATTACCCGCATAATCATTACTATCAATCTAATCACAGCATCAGACAGTCTATGCAGAGGTTGTTGGCTGAGATGAAGATGTAGCATGAAAAAGAGGCTGTCCCATAAGTAGAAAACTTATGGAACAGCCTCTTTCTCTTTCTCTATAATAATATCCGTCATGAAATATTGTTTCCGCGGTGGTAGATTTGGATTCCGCCACCGAATTTGTTTGCTTTAAAAATTACCCAAGTAAGCATTTAGAGAAAATAATTTTTAAAGACTGAATCTCATCTTCTGTAAGCATGCCAAACATACGATCAACAATGCTATTAATATGTTCATGGGCAGCCTCTAAAAGTTCATGTCCTGCATCAGTAATTTCCAGTTGAGAAGCGCGACGATCGGTTGGATTTTGTGTTTTGTTAATATAACCAGCTTTCGTCAACTTTGTAGTGAGTACAGTAACACCACCTGTAGTGACGTGGAGTCTTTCTGCTAAAGAAGATGGACGCATTGGCCCTTCTGATTCAAGTATATCGAGTATGAAGATGTGCGTTTTAGACAATCCCATCGTATTGTGGCTATTCCACTCATTTGCCCATTTTCTTTCTAATGAAGATACAACTTCAAAAAGGGAAGTAATCTTTTCTCTTCTTGCCTCATTCATAATTTTCATCTCCAAAATGTATCATTAGCTTTCATACGATAAACGTTGCATTTCATACAATTCATAAGCACGAACTTTACGAGGGATAAAGCGACGAATATCCATTTCGTTATAACCAACTTGAAGTCGTTTTTCATCTAATAGAATTGGGCTACGTAGCATTTTTGGATGATCTTTTACAATATCATAAAGTTCTTGTATAGATAATTGTTCAACATCACAATGTAGGTTTTTATAATCCTTGGAATTCTTTGAGATGATTTCATCTGTACCATCTTCAGTCATACTTAAAATACGTTTGAATTCAGAAAGTGTTAGAGGTTCGGAAGTAATACGTTTCTCTTTATAAGAGATATCATTATCACGTAGCCATTGTAAAGCTTTTTTAGATGAAGTACAGCTTGTTTGAGTATAAATTGTAACTGTCATATAGATTCCTACTTTCTTTATTCATATTATATTTATATCTTACCAGTAAGATATAAATAAATCAATGAAAAAGTGAGAAAAAATGAGTATGATTAATGAAAAAAAGAGCGAATTCAAGAAATGTTCACTTTTTCATAAAAAACATCACTGTACTAATTTGATGTAGTGATGTTTTGAGTTTAGATTAGTTTATATATCTTTTTTGAAATTGCCACCTTGAATTTCAGTCATGTAACTGAATGCCAAGAATGCTTTGGATAGACAGCTTATACAAAACTATAGCGAAATTATAAAAGAAGCAAAAATGAAAGTTAAAATATTGAGAAGTTTATTGAGAAACTTACCGGGCACTCCGCGGAAAGCTTTCACCTAATACGGAAAACTATTTGTAAATATAAAAAGTACAATTCAAAATTAGTTTTGAATTGTACTTTTTTACTTTTAATAAAGCATTTTAAATTATTAATGACTAAACGAGTAACGTGAAAATTATTGATGTCCTTGAGCAAACCATTCTGCGACATTCCAAACTTTCGTGACAAGTCCATCGTAGAATTCTGGTTCGTGACTGACTAATACGATGGTTCCTTTGTATTCTTTCATGGCACGTTTTAGCTCTTCTTTTGCATCGACATCTAAATGGTTCGTCGGTTCATCGAATAGCATCCAGTTACTTTCTTCCATCATTAGTTTACATAAACGAACTTTTGCTTGTTCTCCACCACTTAATTGGTTTAGTGGACGAGATATATGTTCATTTTTTAATCCAGTTTTTGCAAGTAAGGCACGCACAGTAGCTTGTTCTAAAGCAGGGAAGGCGTTCCATACATCATCAATTGGTGTGATGGACCCGGCTTTTACTTCTTGTTCGAAATATGATGGGAATAAGAAATCGCCTCGTTCGACTTTACCGCCAAGTGCAGGGATTTTACCTAGCATTGTTTTTAATAAGGTAGATTTACCAATTCCGTTCATCCCAACGAGAGCAATTTTTTCGCCACGTTCAATCTGGAACGTAAGTGGTGGAAGTAGTGGCTTGTCCTTGTCATAACCAATTAGTAAATTCTCAGCTTCTACTATATAGCGACTAGAGCTACGAGATTCTTTGAAGGAGAATTGTGGTTTTGCAGCTGTTTCAGGACGGTCAATTCTTTCCATACGATCCAATTGTTTTTGACGAGATTTTGCACGACCTGTAGTAGAGAAACGAGCTTTATTTTTGGCGATAAACGTTTCTTGTTTTTTGATAAATTCCTGTTGTTTTTCATAAGCATCGATATGCTGACGTTTGTTTATTTCTGCAAGCTCTAGGAATTTTTCGTAAGTAGCTGTATAACGAGTTAGTTTTGAAAATTCTAAATGGAAAATAACATCTACTACTCCATTCATAAATTCCGTATCATGTGAGATTAATAAAAAGGCATGTGGGTAACCTTTTAAATAATTACTTAACCAAGTAATATGTTCTTCATCTAAATAGTTGGTAGGTTCGTCTAATAGTAAAACTTTTGGTTTTTCTAATAGAAGTTTTGCTAATAATAGTTTTGTACGTTGACCACCTGAAAGGGCAGTAACGTCACGATCTAAACCGATGGCATCCAGGCCAAGACCACGTGCAACTTCCTCAATTTTTATATCTAATGTATAGAAATCGCCTGCATCCAAGGCATCTTGAATAACAGCCATGTCTTCAAGTAAATTTTCCAATTCCTCAGGTGTAGCATCTGCCATTTTAGCAGTAATTTCGTTCAACTCTTCTTCCTTTTTATATAAAGGTAAGAAAGCATCTCGTAATGTATCACGTATTGTCTTTCCAGGTGTTAATACTGCATGTTGATCTAAATAACCATAATGTGTACCTGGTAGCCATTCAACACGACCAGTATCGTGGATCAGTTCACCCGTTAGAATGTGCATTAATGTTGATTTACCAACACCATTTGCTCCAACAAGACCAACATGTTCTCCTTCTACAATACGAAATGATACATCTTTAAAAAGGGTACGATCGCCAAAAGTATGGCCTAAATTTTCAACTGTTAATATACTCATTGATTTTGGGTCCTCCGTATCCATGCATGAAGTACGCATGGGTAGTGTAATTAGTGGTGTATTTGGTGACAAGTATCTATCCCGCTTTAACCGGCAGTAAGGCATCCACCTCAAGAGTGAGAAAAATGAAAAAGATAGGTGGGTGATATTTGCTCGTAAAAGCCTGATTGGTTCAACTAACAACAAGAGTGGATGGTGCCAACTAAAAAAGCCACGTCTGTTACAACGTTGGCATTAGTACTTCCGTACGTTGGAAAACATCTACTTATGGAAGTTTCACCTTATTAAAGAGAATTTGTTATAGAGTTAGTTTTTAGCACAGTAAAAGCGCCTTTAGGTGGGTAGGCGCTTTAGGATTCATAAGCTTTTAACTGATTGTTCAATTCAGCTAGTTGTTTTTCCATATCTGAAAGACGTTGTTCAGCTTTTTCAATAAGCTCAGGATATCCTGTAGATTCTAATTTTTCAATATCACCTTGTTGGCGAATATAATCGCTTTTTAGCTCGGCAATTTGGTATAGTAATTCATCTTTTGTTGGCATGACAAATCTCCTTTGTGGATAAGATATCAATTATGTTTCATCTTTTTGTTATTGTATCATACCACTTGTTTTCTTGGCTTGTTCTTCAACTAAAAAAGCAGTTGATTTTGCTGGGCTAGCGATGAAACTTTTTAATAATGACTGAATGTATTGGTTGTTACGATTTAAATCAATATTAAGTTGCTTGCGAATAGCATGTTCACACCTTGCTTCATGTAGGAGATATTCCATCACTGCGTTCTGCAAGATGGATTGCTTTAGCTTTTTACCTAACCCTAGATTGATAAAACCATTTGTTTCGGTAGGAAAGATATGTTGCATATCCAGCTCATCCTGGCAAGTGACAATACATGGAATACCGATTGTAGCTACTTTATAGGGTGTATATTTTGCACCGCAAATTACAATATCTGCCACTTCTAATAATTCATAGATGGCGTTGTCTTTTTGAATTACTTTAATATTTTTTCGGCTAAGAGCCATTAGTTTTAGTTCATCCACATCATGTGCATAACTCATTTGCACAATAACTGAAACTTTTATAGGGATTTGCAATTGTAACAAATGACGTAGAACACGATAACTTGTATTGTCTGGATCGGAACCTTCAATCGCTACAACAATATGGGGCTTATCTGATAAATTATGTGTACTTTTCGATATTGCCTGTAATTGTTTTGGCACAACATAAGAAGAAGGGCCAACTAAAAAATGAGGTAATAATTTTTCACGTTTTTCTTGGTACAACGTATGGAAAACACAATCGGCTGATGAACCACCTTCTCCAAAATCATCAAAATGGAGAATTGTTGGGATAAACGTTTTTAAGTGATCAATTAAAGGTAATTCAGTGCTCCCTGCATCATGAATAAGTAAATCAGGTGAGAGCTTTGAAAGTTCTGCTATTAATTGTTTATCATTTTTATACACAATCGGTGTAATGCCTTTTTGTTTTAAAAAATTTAGAGCGTGTTCGTCATGTCTAACGAGTATTTCAGTTTGCTGTTTGTCGAACATCGCAGAGAGCGTAATAATTCTTTCAATTGGGTAAAGATTATAGCAAGGAGTCACAGCTCCTACAAAGACTGTCTTTTTATTTGTTTCCTCATTGTTTTGATATTTCATATATCTCCATCCTTTCCGCTGCTCTTTTCAATTTATGGGATGAAGAGGTGTAATATGTATAAAATCGTATCGAAACTATAAAACTCTAGGAATTATAAGGATTCTATAAAATTAAAGGTGATTTTATTTTTCCGTCAAAAGACTGATTTATGCTTATTTTAAGCATGGTACCATATGAGATACTTCCGCATTTGTTACAATAACTCTAGGAATTCTGAATTGGAGGAAACATCATATGAAGATTTTACTTCTTGATGGCACCATTATTGGTAGAAAAACGGGTGCTATTTTAGAGCAAGTTGAACAATATATAAAAGAATTTGATACTAATTTAGAAATTGAACAATTACATTTAGCCGAATTCGATCATCAATTTGTAGATGGTCGTCCGTTTGATCAATATAATAACGATATGAAAAAATTAGTTAAAACTATTGAAGAAGCAGATGGATATATCTTGGCAACACCCATTTTCCAAGGGTCAATACCTGGGGTTTTAAAGAATACATTTGACTTCCTTCACCCAAAAGCTCTGAGATACAAACCAGTTTCAATCGTCGCAAACGGTGGTACTTATCAACACCATTTAGTAGTAGAAAATCAATTAAAACCAATCCTTGACTATTTCCGTGCATTAGTTACACCAAACTATGTATATACACATGCTGGACATTTTGATAAAGAAAACAAAATTATTGATGAAAACGTTCATGAACGTCTTCGTGAAATGGCACGTGTATTCGTAAAATATTGTGAACTAAGCAAAAATTTACCTAAAGAAACAATTGACCAACACTAGACATTTTAGAAAAGTAAAAGAACTGTCTCGATGTAAATTATCGAAGACAGTTTTTTAGTCAACGAAAATGATTTCTTTATTTTCAAAAAATTAAACACATGATATAATTTATATAATTATTTGAACGGAGGTGAAAAGAATGAAGAATTCAGCTATGTTGACTAGTGTAAATGTAGATACAGCTATGTATTTTGCACGTGTCATTACTTTTGATGTTGCAGCTAACGGGATACGTATGCCCTTTTTTAAAAGCAAATCAAATAAAAAACGTAGCTGACTAACCATTCTTTTCACATATTTTCACAGAAAAGACTGCTCGTTAATAGGCAGTCTTTTTGTATTTAAGGCTTTTCCGCTACGTATTCGGAGGGAAAGTAGATGTCTATAAAAGCAGAAAATGTTACCAAATCATTTGGTGGTCATATTATTTTTGAAAATTTAACAGTCGAGGTCCAAACAGCCGAGCATGTAGCAGTCGTAGGAAATAATGGCTGTGGCAAGACAACCTTACTGCAATTATTAGCTGGGGTAGATATACCTGATGCAGGGAGAATTATTAAGAAGAAAAATAGTACGATTGGTTATTTGCATCAAATTCCTTATTATCCTGATTTTTCGGTTTCAGAGGTTCTAATGGAGGCATTCTCTGCATTAGTAAAAATTCAAAGCAAAATGTCAGAACTCGAGAATCTAATGGCAGTGGCAGAAAACCTTGAAAAGACTTTAGATGAGTATGGACAATTACAAGAACAATTTTTGCAACAAGGTGGCTATGAAATAGAATCTAAATTGGCAAGTGTCGCAAATGGTTTAGGGATTCATCATTTACTTGGCCAACAATTTGAAGATCTTAGCGGTGGGGAAAAAACGAAGGTCATGTTAGGGCAAATACTTTTACAAAGTTCATCCATCTTATTACTCGATGAGCCGACAAATCATTTGGACTTACAAGCAATCGAATGGTTGGAAGAGTATATCAAGAACTTTTCAGGTACAGTCATCGTGGTCTCACATGATCGGCAATTTATGAACAATGTTGTACAAAAAGTAATTGAACTAGAAGATGGAGAAGCTTTTCTTTTCCATGGTAATTATGATGATTATGTGAAAAGTAAAGAGGAAATAGTTGCCCAACAATTTTCTCAATATCAAGAGCAACAAAAAAAGATTAAGAAAATGAAAGAAGCGATAAAACGACTTAGACAATGGGCAAATGAGGCATCACCCCCAAATCCTGATTTATACCGTAAAGCAAAAAGTATGGAAAAAGCTTTAGAGAGAATTGAGTTAGTTAAAAGACCAAAGATAGAGAAGAAGATGACCTTATCTCTAGAGGTGAGCGATCGAAGTGGTAAGGAAGTTATTACAGTCAAAAATGTCGAGAAAACGTATAAAAGACCCTTATTTAATAACGTGAACTTTTCAGTTTACTGGCAAGACCGCTTAGCAATTGTAGGTGAAAATGGAACTGGAAAAACAACTTTGCTAAAAATGATGCTTGGTGAGGTTAAGCCGGATGTAGGGCAGTGTATTATCGGGAGTAATGTAAAAGTAGGTTATCTTGCACAAGAGTTTGAAACATTAGATAGAAACGCGAGATTAATCGATGCCTTTCGAGAAAATATTTCAATGGCAGAAGAAGAGGCAAGACATGTCCTAGCTAGGTTTTTGTTTTACGGCTATGACGTTTATAAAAAGGTATACGATTTAAGCGGTGGTGAAAAAATGCGCTTGCGTTTAGCACAGTTAATGCAACAAGATATCAATTTACTTGTGCTAGACGAACCTACAAACCATTTAGATATTGAATCAAGAGAAGTATTGGAGGAAAATCTTCAAAATTTTGAAGGTACGATTATCGCAGTCAGTCATGACCGTTATTTCTTACAAAAAATATTTACCAAGATTGCATGGATTGAGCAACAAACGGTGACGATTCATGTAGGTAATTACCTGTGGGCAAAAGAAAAACAACAAGCAAAAGTACTTCCATCTGAAACAAAGAAAAAGCAATGTATAACAACGACAAATCAGCATCCTTTATCAATAGAACAACAAATTGAACAGATTGAGGAACGTATGAAGCAATCTTTATCTAAACAAGAAAAAGAAGAGTTCCAAAAGAAAATAGAGCAATTGTATAAAGAATGGATAGAGGAGGCTTGATTCTTTCGAGTTGTTTCTTATAGATAGTAGCATGAGAATATAGAGGCTAAGTAAATTGAATGGTTACCTAAAATCAAAATTAATTGAAATTAGGTAGCCTATTTTAATTTCTCTGCTAATCAATGCCAGCATCATTTTTTAATCTATACGTTATTTCCGTTATAATAGAAGACATTGAGAGGAGCAGAATTATGTCTAAATCTTTAGTTTTAGCTGAAAAACCATCTGTGGGACGTGATATTGCACGTGTCTTAGGATGTAACAAAAAGGGGAATGGCTTTTTAGAAGGTTCCCAATATATTGTCACTTGGGCGCTCGGCCATTTAGTGACACATGCAGATCCAGAACAGTACGATAACAAATATAAAGAATGGAAAATGGAGGATCTACCGATTATCCCAAATCCATTTAAGCTAGTACCAATTCGTCAAACAACAAAACAATTTAATGCAGTGAAGACACAACTTGCTCGTAAGGATGTTAATCAGGTTATTATTGCAACAGATGCAGGACGAGAAGGGGAACTTGTTGCCCGATGGATTTTAGAAAAAGCGAAATGCCATAAGCCGATTAAACGTCTGTGGATATCTTCAGTCACAGATAAAGCGATAAAAGACGGTTTTGCACATTTAAAAGACGGACGAGCATACAACAATTTATACGAAGCAGCAGTTGCACGTGCAGAAGCAGACTGGGTTGTAGGGATTAACGCAACTCGTGCATTGACAGTGAAGTATAATGCACAACTATCAACAGGTCGAGTACAAACACCTACACTTGCTATGATTGCGGAACGTGAAGAACAGATCAAAAACTTTAAACCAAAAACTTATTATGGACTTCAAGCTATCACAAACGAAGCTACATTTACATGGTCTGAAAAAGGGACTAATCAGACACAATCCTTTAATAAGGAAAAAATTGAGCAGTTACTAAAAAAACTCGATCATGTTCATGAAGCAATTGTAGAAGATGTTCAAACAGTGCCGAAAAAAACGTTCGCACCAACACTCTTTGACTTAACAGAATTACAAAAAGAAGCACACAAACGCTGGAGTTGGTCTGCAAAAGAAACGTTATCCACATTACAAAACTTATATGAACACCATAAAATTGTTACTTATCCACGGACAGATTCCAAACATTTAACATCTGATATGGTGGGCACGTTAGCTGAACGTATTAAAGCATCAGCGGTTGGGGATAACCGTGCTGCAGCTAACTCATTGTTAAGAAATAAACAAGTAAGACCACAAAAAGGCGTAGTGGATAACGCCAAGGTTTCAGATCACCATGCCATTATTCCAACAGAAGAACCAGCTATTTTGCCTAACCTTTCTGACAAAGAAAGAAAATTATACGATCTTATCGCCAAACGATTTTTAGCAGTATTCTTTGGACCTTATCAATATGATCAAACAACCGTTACTTTGAATGTAAGTGGCGAAATATTCAAAGTAAAAGGCAACACGGTTCGTGATGAAGGATGGAAAAAGGTATATCACCAAGATGATGAAGAATCATCTAGTCATACATTGCCAGTATTCAAAAAAGGTGAAAATGTAAAATTACGTGCCATTGCGATGACACAGGGAGAAACCAAACCACCAGCACGTTTCAATGAAGGTACACTACTTGCAGCAATGGAAAATCCAACGCAATTTATGAGTGGGGAATCCAAAGAGTTGATCAAAACATTACATGAAACAGGTGGTATCGGAACAGTTGCAACACGTGCTGATATTATTGAAAAACTCTTTAAGTCATTTGTTATTGAGAAAAAAGGAAAAGACTTATACACAACGTCAAAAGGTCGTCAGCTATTAGACCTTGCACCTGCCGATTTGAAATCCCCAGCATTGACAGCACAATGGGAAACAGAATTAACGAAAATTGCTAAAGGTTCTGCAAAAAAATCCGATTTCATTAATAATATGGTTAATTTTTCTAAAAAGGCAGTAAAAGATATTAAAACTAGTGATAAAAAGTTCAAACATGATAATGTTACTGGCAAGCATTGCCCAGATTGTGGAAAACTTTTACTCGAAGTAAACGGAAAACGCGGTAAAATGTTAGTCTGCCAAGACCGTACTTGCGGATATAAGAAAAAATTATCGACATTAACAAATGCACGTTGTCCAGTTTGTCATAAAAAATTAGAATTACGTGGCGAAGGAGATGGACGTATCTTCGTATGTTCATGTGGGCACCGTGAAAAACTATCTGCTTTTGAAAAACGTAAAAAGGCAACAGGCAATACTAAAGTATCGAAACGCGATGTTCAAAAGTATATGAAAAAGCAAGATGAACCAACAAATAATGCAATGGCAGAAGCACTCCAAAAATTATTTGGGAACAAAGATTAATAAAATTCTAATATTTAGTTTTATTTACCTATTAAACATTACTAGTATATTTGAGTAAATAGACATTTACCTGTCTCAAATATTGGTGATAACATGGTAATAACTATATTGATATTGGAAAAGAGGTGATTGACATGAATGTGACTTCTCTTGTGAGTAATCGTTATGCTGAAGTTGAAAATCGTAAAAGAGCACTTCGTCAAAAAACAGCAGATGATGCATATCGAAAAAATGCCCAATACTTTAAGCCAAAATTTAATCCAGCACTTGAAGAATTAGTTGATTTATTGACAGGGAAAAAGGAAAAAGACCATCAACCTGAAGTTCAGGCTGCGATTCAAGATTTAAAACAACAAAAGGATCTTATTGAACAGCAAAATTCACCTGTTGATGATGAAGTAGCTTCTGCTCAACTAGCGGACCCTATTTCTTCGGACGAAAAGTATGCTCAAACAATTACTATTTTAGAGGACGTACGCGATGCAGCATTGGCTCCAGAAAATCCAAGCCAACAGGATTTGCAAGTGGCTGCCACTGCTTCTGAAACAATTCAAGAAACACAAAGTCAATCTACTCATGAAACTAAATTATCTAATGTCTTTCAAATGAACGACCATGGGAAAGAGGAAAGTGCTACTACAAGTGATAGCGCTGTAATTGCACAAGAAAAAACGAAACAACGGCTTTTCAAAAAAGCCATTGCTCATTACTCTTTCCATATGCAAATGGCTAAACAAGGATTCCATTTTGCAGAACCAATAATTTACCGTGCTGTATAGAGGAAGTGATGTACCGTGGCAAAACATAAAATACAAAAAACAAACGCAGTACGGCTTTTAGATCAACAAAAGATTCCTTATATACTTGCAGAATATGAAGTAGAAGAAGGAAAAATAGACGGTATTTCGGTTGCTACGAAGATTAACCAACCCATAGAAAAAGTTTTTAAAACGCTCGTTGCTACAGCAGGTAAAGGAAATCTCTATGTATTTGTAATACCGGTAGCTAAAGAACTAAATCTAAAAAAAGCTGCAAAAGTTGTTGGGGAAAAGAAGATTGAAATGCTTCATGTAAAGGATTTACTTCCGAACACAGGGTATATTCGTGGAGGTTGTTCACCAATTGGTATGAAGAAACAATATCCTACATTTATCGATATTTCTGCTGAACAGGTAGATGAAATGTATGTAAGTGCAGGAAAAATTGGTATGCAAATTTGTATTACACCTGAGAATCTAGTAAAAGCTGCAAAAGCACAAATAGTATCTCTTACTTAAATGTTAATGAATTATATAGAAGAGACTTAAGAGTTTTAGCTAACGGAAATCCGAACTATAATGTGAAATTGTATTTAAATTCACATTTGTTCGGATTTTCTTTTTATTAATATTCTATAAAACACTTCTGATATTTTTCCGAATGAAAGTATTATCTCTCAGTCCTCGGTAGGGATGAAGAAGCTTCCTAACTCATGAATTTCATCTTATATCCTCTAGAATATAAATTTGAAAATTAGTACCCATTCATCAAAAATATTTGAAAGTTGTAATCTTTTCAATTGTGATAGTTTCTTGATACAATAGAAAAGTTGTCAAAAAATTATTAAGCTAGCTTTATCTCATGTTAAAGGGATGTAACAACCCCAATTTATGGAGGCTTTAACTTATTAATTGGCAATTGTTTTATTGTAGAAAGAAGGATGTATGTGAAGAAAGCAAATAGATGGCGTTGGTTATTCTTTTTTACGGGGCTTTTGGTGATTGGGCTAGGAATTGCATTAACAGTAAAAGGCCAACGTTTTGGAGTAGGATCATGGGATGTTCTCCATATTGGATTATTTAATCATTTTGGCTTATCTATCGGTTTATGGTCGGATATTGCAGGGGTTCTCATTATCACCGTATCCTCAATAGGTATGCGCCAATTTCCTAAAATAGGGACATTTTTTAATATGATTTTTGTTGGGTTATTTCTAGATTTTTTCAACTGGTTATTACCGGATGTTCATCTTATTTCATTGCAATTTATGGACTTCTTCTTAGGCGTTGTCTTAATCGCTGTAGGGGGAGGTATTTATATTTCTGCTAATTTAGGTGCTGGTCCTCGAGATAGCTTAATGTTATTAGCTGTGGAGAAGTTCCATTGTAGTATTACTGTGGCTCGTACGATTATGGAAATTGTTGTTGCATTTGCAGGGTACCTTCTTGGAGGACCTGTCGGTATTGGAACAATTATTATGGTATTCGCACTTGGACCAATTGTACAAATTTCTCTATCATTTTGTCGCAAACTACTAAAGAAATGTATTGGAGAAAAACAGGTTACATTTTTTTAATAGATTATAAAATAAGTAAATAGACAAAAATAAAGCCGTGAATCTTTTACTCATTGTAAAATTTTCATGGCTTTTCATTTTTTGACTCAGATAAGGATGTTGGTCATTTGTGACCGGATTTTTGTTTGAAATAAGGTGTATATAAATATTATTTTACATATATTTACCATTATATTAGGTACAGTGATTATATTAAAATCGTACTCTTGTATTATTCTCAGAATATTCATACATGTTAGAATTATTAATGTAAGAACTTCAAAAAAATGGGGTAAGGGGTTGTTTTATGAAGAAGACAAAGTGGGTTTCTTTATTACTTTCAGGTAGTTTAGCATTATCGCTACTTAGTCCAATATCTATTGGACATGCGAATGCGGAGACAAAGTCTTATGAGAATTGGAATACTGAGCGATATGGTGATCGTGTTGATATCGATGGCCAGCTAAACAAGCAGACAGAAAGTGAAGTTTTCCAACAACAAGCGGAGAAGAAGATTAAAGAGCAAGCTGATGAAGCTAAAAATTTAGCGGAATCAGATGAAGAGGCAGATCCTAATTTCTCGTATGATGGAGGAACAAAAGTATTTTTGAATCGTAATTTAGCTTTTAAAGAATTTACTTTGCGTAGTGTGGGGGACAACGTAGAGATATGGGTAGCACATGATTTATCATATGGACCTAATAATCCTAAAAAGCCCGATGTTGTAACACAAGCTCAAGTGGACAAGCTTCGTGATGAGTTTGATCAAAATATTTATCCAAAGGCTACCGACTTCTTTGGAACGCCTAATGCATTAGATGGCTCTCAATCACCGTTGCCAGATTTGGTTGGATTACCAAAAGACTATTATACGGGTTCAGATAAAGTCATCATGCTTGTTGATAATATACAAGATGAAGGATGGAATAATCCAAATTATCCTTTCTTTGTTGCAGGTTTCTTCTGGCAAACACTTGAAAATTATATTAATCGTAATATTATCACCATCGATACAAATTCATGGGATACACGCTTAGAATCTACTTTCTTTGGTACGACAATTCATGAATTACAACATTTAATTCAAGCAGATAATGATCCATCTGAAGAAACATGGCTTAACGAGGGAATGTCTACTTTCTCAGAATATTTAGGAGGATATGGCCATGAAGATGGATCGATTAATTTCTTCCTTGATCATCCGGAAAATTCTCTTGTGAATTGGGATGAACATTCTAATGCTGAGACAGGTCCAGAAACAATTGCTGATTATGGAGAAGTTTATCTATTTACTCTTTATCTATATGACAAGTTTGGTCATGACTTTATCAAATCGTTAGCAACTGATGGTACTTCACAAGGTATCGAAAGTGTAGAAAAGGTATTAAAGCAATATAAAACGAAAAAGAACTTTACAGATGTCTATCAAAATTTCATGACAGCCATTACATTGGATGATCGTTCAGTAAGCAAAGATTATGATATTGATAGCATTAATTTGCGAGATTTAGTGGTTGATCAACAAGGGACAAAACGTGGCAAAACAGTAGACTTTGAGAAAGCACAGGTTTATGAAAAACAAGGTGTTCCTGCTTGGGGCGGAGACTTTAAATCACTTGATTTTTCGAAAGAAATTAGAGGCATGAAGTTTAATGGAGCAGATTTCCTACCATTGCAGTGGAAATCAGTGAGTGATCCACTTGGATCCGGCAAACAAGTTTTATGGGGGAATACAGGTAGTCAAGCTGACAACCAAATGATTTTCGAAGCGGATCTGTCTACAGTCAATAATGCTACTTTGAAATTTGATCATTATTACCAAATTGAAGAACAATGGGACTTTGGTGCAGTCCAAGTATCTACGGATAATGGTGAAACCTGGACAAGTTTAGCAAATAGCAACACTAGAGAGGATATTACAGAAGAAGGCTATCCAAATACCAAAGGAAATTTACCTGGATTTACAGGAACAAATGGCGGCTGGACAGCTGAATCATTTGATCTTTCTAATTATGCAGGGAAAAAGGTGTTAATCGCATTCCGTTATATGACCGATTGGGGTTCAGAGGAAGCTGGTTGGTATATAAACAATATTAGTATACCAGAAATAGGATTATCTAAATCTGGATCTTCTACAGAAGGTTTCCAATCTATCGGACAAGTTAAAAAGGAATATCTAGAATATGTTGTGACATTTATTCAAACAAAGAAAAATGGTAAAGAACGTGTATATCATGTAAATCCATTTACAGTAACAGATGCACAGGCACTTGATATCCAAAAAATTCTAAAAGAAGGTAATGTGAAGATGATTACTTCTTATGCAGCAAAACCAGGTCTATTAAATCCAGTAGACTTTGCTTATGAAGTAATTTTAAAAGGGGATAAACCTAACAAAGGAAAGCAAAAGGGGAAAAATAAATAGTATGTAAGGGGGGTGCTTTAAGTGCAAAACTTATAGCATCCCCCCTTCTTTTTATGCCAGAAATTTGTTTAGTAGTATTGGTCCTATAATGGTCGAAATCAGGATTGTGCCACACTCTTCGTAAAGGTTTCTTTTCAGATAAGACCCTTCTCTGTAAATACAACTGTATTTTTCAGAAGTACATATAATATTATTTTATTGAGGTATGTAGTTGTCTGTGGGAAAACAGTTCTTTTCAGGAGTACAAAATAAAAACCTGATATGCTACAATATCGATATAATGTATGAAAGGGATGATGACCTTGTCTAACGTACTCAACACATTCGTTAATGACAACTTGCAAGAACTTCGTGACCAAGGCTTATACAACGAAATTGATCCCGTTGAAGGAGCTAATGGTCCAATTATTCAAGTACGTGGTAAGAAATTGATCAACCTATCTTCAAACAACTATCTTGGCTTAGCAACAAATCCAGAGTTAAAGGAAATTGCTAAAAAAACAATTGACTCTTATGGTGTAGGTGCAGGAGCCGTTCGTACTATTAACGGTACACTTGATCTACATGTGAAATTAGAAGAAAAATTAGCAGAGTTTAAAGGAACCGAAGCAGCGATATCTTATCAATCTGGTTTTAACTGCAATATGGCCGCTATCTCTGCTGTAATGGATAAAAATGATGCAATTCTCTCTGACCAGTTAAATCATGCTTCCATTATTGATGGTTGTAGACTATCAAAAGCAAAAATTATTGCTTATAACCATTCCAATATGGAAGATCTTCGTAAAAAGGCAAAAGAAGCAACTGAATCTGGTCTTTATAATAAAGTCATGGTCATTACTGATGGCGTCTTTTCAATGGATGGCGATATCGCAAAACTTCCTGAAATCGTTGAGATTGCAAAAGAATTTGACCTTATTACATATGTCGATGATGCTCATGGCTCAGGTGTAACAGGTAAAGGAAAAGGGACTGTAAAACAATTCGGTCTACAAAATGACATTGACTTCCAAATTGGTACGCTATCCAAAGCAATCGGCGTTGTTGGTGGTTATGTAGCAGGAAAGAAAAACCTAATCGATTGGTTAAAAGTTCGTTCACGTCCATTTTTATTCTCAACAGCATTACCACCAGGTGACGTAGCAGCAATTACACATGCAGTTCAAATGTTAATCGATTCAACAGAACTATGTGACAAGCTTTGGGAAAATGGCGATTATTTAAAAGCAGGACTTAAAAAACTTGGCTTTAACATCGGTCATTCAGAAACACCAATCACACCATGTATTATCGGAGATGAAAAACTAACACAGCAATTCTCATCTCGTCTAATTGAGGAAGGCGTTTATGCAAAAGCGATTGTCTTCCCAACTGTTCCAAAAGGTACTGGTCGCGTTCGTAATATGCCTACAGCAGCCCATACGAAAGAAATGCTAGATGATGCATTAGCTATTTATGAAAAAGTGGGTAAAGAATTAGGGGTTATTCAGTAAAGAAACTAGAAGTATATTATGGATTTTAAAAGAATGCTATGAAGATTGTTTTAAACGTCTTCATAGCATTTTTGATGTTATTTAATGATTGGGTCTATATTTTGGAATATAAAGAAATTACTTTATTTAAAAATTAGTTTTTCGCTAGTTCAGCTTTTTCTTTAAATAAACCTAGTTTTGCAATTCTTTGAATGGCTTCTTTTAATCGTTGTTCATCTACTAATAAGCCTACTCGTATATAACCTTCTCCATACTTACCAAATCCATTACCAGCAGCGACAGCAACGTCTGCTTTTTCTAAAAGTAAATCAGCAAATTGTTGACTTGTGAATCCTTCTGGAACGGGAAGCCATGCAAAGAAAGATCCTCTTGGTGCAGTTACAGGCCAACCAACTTCGGCACAAGCATTGATCAACGCGTTTCTTCTGTTTTCATAAATAGCCACTTGTTTCGTCACGCAAGATTGGTCTCCAGTTAATGCTTCAACTGCTGCAAGTTGTATAGCAGGGAATAGGCTAACAAAGAGGTGATCTTGTATAAGGTTTAATGCTTCGACAATTTGTGCATTACCAACTGCGAAACCAACACGCCAGCCTGCCATATTATACGTTTTGGATAATGTATAGCATTCAATGCCAACGTCTTTGGCTCCTTCAGTTTGAAGAAAACTAATTGGTTTTTTACCATCAAAGCCAATAGCTCCATAGGCGAAATCTTGCAGTACAACAATATTATTTTCTTTTGCTAATTTGACGGTGTCCTCATAAAATTCTTTTGTAGCAACCCCGCCTGTAGGATTATTTGGGTAGTTTAAATACATTAATTTTGCTTGTTTCTTAACATCTTCAGAAAGCTTTTGATAATCTGGAAGGAAGTCATTTTCAGCCAATAGTGGCATTGTTTCAAATTGAACATCAGCCAATGTGACACCAGATAAATAATCAGGATATCCAGGGTCTGGTAATAACATTGTGTCCCCAGGGTTCAAAATGGCTAAAGGTAGTTCAACAAGCCCGGCCTTCGCACCGAAAAGAACCGCTACTTCTGTAGCAGGGTCAATATCCACATCGTATTCACGTTTATAAAATGTAGCGACTGCTTCTTTTAACTCAGGTAATCCACGGAATGGTGAGTATTTATGCATTTGTGGATTAGCGGTTGCTTCTTGCATGACTTTGACGATATGTGGCGGAGTAGGTTGATCTGGATTTCCTTGCCCTAAGTTTATAACATCTCTTCCTTCTGCAACTGCAGCACTTACTTGCTTCACAAGATTTGCAAAAAACTGTTTCGGTAAATTTTGTAGTTTTGTGGATAACTCCATTATGCATTCCTCCGATTGATATATTAGTATTGTGTTGAGTTCATGTACTATACATTTCAATCTCATATAGATAGAATAGTATAAAGATGAATTTTCAGAATTGAATAACGATTTAGTGAAAATACTATAACCTTTTTAGAAAAATGTCCATAGGTGGTGCAAAAATGAAAATAGGATGTATTCAATTAAACGTAGCTTTTGGAGATGTTGAAAAAAATTTTACAAGGGCAGAAGCATTTATAAGAGAGGCAGCTAGTAAAGGTGCTGAGCTCGTTATTTTGCCAGAAATGTGGAATACGGGTTACGCATTAGAAAGACTAGGAGAATTGGCAGATGTAAATGGTGAAAGAACAAAGGAATTTCTCCAAACATTAGCTTCGGAGCTCCATATTCACATTGTAGGTGGATCAGTAGCGACGAAAAAAGAAGAGGAATTTTATAATACGATGTTCACGGTGAATCACGATGGTGAACTAGTTGGAGAGTATGATAAAGCACATTTGTTCCGTTTGATGGATGAGCACTTACATCTTTCTGCTGGGGAAGGGCAAAATAATTTTGAATTAGGAGACATACAAGCTGCTGGGGTGATTTGTTATGATATCCGCTTCCCAGAATGGCTTCGTCTTCATGCGTTAAATGGCGCAAAGGTAATATTTGTCTCAGCACAATGGCCAACAGCAAGAATCGATCACTGGAAAACGTTGTTACAAGCTCGTGCTATTGAAAACCAAAGCTTTATCATTGCGGTAAATCGCATTAGTCATAAAAAAGAAAACTTTAATGGTCAATCGATGGTGATTGAGCCATGGGGAGAAGTATTGTGGACAGGGAGCGAAGAAGAAGAGTTAGCCATAGTCGATGTTGACTTTTCAAAAGTCGATGAGGTGCGTCAGAAGATTCCAGTATATGATGATAGACGCCCAGAATTGTATAAGGATATTTTGAAATAATTATTTAAACCCATTTTGCTGAGCAGAGTGGGTTTTAGTTTGGGGATTTTCATATATTTTTTTACGGATTAAAGCATGAGAACTAAATGGACGCATTATGAAAGCCTTTTTTAATTAATGACATCAATTTCACGGAACGTGGATACAATTCAAAATTGCGTGGATTGAAGACGAGAAAGCGTGGATTAAACATGCATTTGCGTGGATTGAAGACAGAAAGGCGTGGATTGAACAAGAAATTCCGTGGATTAAATAGCACGATCTTTAAACGGACTTCCTGAAAAGGATAATACCAACAAAAATATTGTTGTTTATTGGTAAGTGCGAATTCTTACTTGCCATCTCACTTATCTCATTTTAAAATAAGAACAAACGTTCCTTTTGTGAGGTGTGCTGAAATGTATGAAAATATGCCGAGAAGATCCATTATGTGTATAGATATGAGATGTTTTTATGCTAGTTGTATGGCTACTTTAGCTCATTTAGACGTTGAAAAAGAGGCAATTGCAGTTATAGGGAATTTCGAACAAAAAGGAAGTATTGTACTGGCTGCTTCTCCAATAATGAAACAACGTTTTCAAGTGAAAACTGGAACGAGACTATATGAGATACCGAAGCATCCAGATATTCATTTGTTTGAACCTAAGATGGAATACTTTGTACGCATGTCAGTCGAAATCACCAAGTTATTGAACAGCTATGTGCCGAAGGAGGCCATCCATGTATACAGCATTGACGAAAGTTTTGTGGATCTGACTGGCACTGAAAAACTGTGGGGAGATCCTGTAGAAACAGCACACCAAATCCAATATGAACTCTATAACCAATTTGAAATTCCTAGCACAGTTGGGATGGGTCCTAATATGTTATTAGCAAAACTTGCACTTGATTTAGATGCAAAAAAAACAGGGTTTGCGAAGTGGGACTTTGAAGATGTAGAAAAAAAGCTATGGCCTGTTGCACCATTATCTAAAATGTGGGGAATTGGCCATCGAATCGAGCGAACCCTTAATAATATGGGGATTTTTTCTGTTGGGGATTTAGCGCACGCTGATTTAACAACATTAGAAAGGCATTTTGGTATTATGGGCAATCAACTCTACTATCACGCTTGGGGAATTGATCTATCAAAAGTTGGCGAAGCGCCATTGATAGAAGGTCAAATTAGTTATGGTAAAAGCCAAATATTGATGCGGGATTACAACACTAAAACGGAAGTGCTCGCCGTACTTCTAGAAATGTGTGAAGATGTGGCAAGAAGAGCGCGTGAAGCTTATAAAGTAGGACGTACGATTACGCTTGGGATTTCTTATAGCAAAAACGCTTTTGGAGGAGGTTTCCAGCGTTCACGTACGATAGATGAAGCAACAAACGATACGATGATTATTTATCAAATTTGCCAACAGATATTGAACGAACAATACAACGAGCGCCCTGTACGACAAATCAGTGTCAGTATTTCAAAGTTAGAATCAGAACATTCTATGCAACTTAGTTTTTTTGATAAAACACGTTGGAAACGGCGACAACTTGGGACCACAATGGATCACCTTCGTACCCACTATGGTTCTACGGCTCTATTACGTGCCGTATCATATACAAATGCAGGAACAGCTATCGATCGTTCTAAATTACTCGGTGGGCATAAAATTTAAATCTAAAACTGATTCCAATACTAAGGAGTGGTATTACAAATGTTACGTGATCGAGGTAACATAAAATGGACTGCTATGATGTTGCCAGAACATGTACAAAGACTAAGAACCTGGCAACAAGAAGATCAGCAAATCACAAAGCCGACCTTTGATGAATGGACCCTACAAGCCTTAGAGGAAGAACTTTTGCAAGCATATTACGGCAAAAAAGAAGTATTATTAGACGTTTGGCACCAACAAACTAGTGTTCACTATAGAGGAATCATCACCAAACTAATTAGCGAAGAAAAAAAGCTATGCCTACACAATGATACCCAATATAAAGATAAATGGGTTCCGGTAGAATTTATCCTCAATGTTAAGGTATTTGAATAATAGACATAAAATAAGCCAATATAAAAATATTTTTAAATAATTTATTTTTTCTAAAAATAGATTGACAAATAATATAAAAAGAAATAATATGGTTAACATAAACTTACAACTTAACAAATGGAATTTATCAAGAGTGACTGAGGGATAGGCCCTGTGAAGTCCAGCAACCCCCGTTTGGGAAGGTGCTAATTCCTACAGAATTTATTTCTGAAAGATAAATCGACATCTGATTAGAAGATACATCTTTCAGTAGAAGGATGTATCTTTTTTTAGTAGGAATACATAGTTTTTCAATAGAAATTATGAATTTTTGTGCAATAGTAATTTAACAATGATTAGAGGGATGTATATGCTGGAAATACAAAATGTATCAAAGATTTACAAGGTAAAAAAGAAAAGCGTAACCGGTGTAGATCATGTCTCATTGACAATTGATAACGGAGAGATATTTGGAATAGTTGGTTATTCTGGAGCAGGCAAGAGTTCCTTATTACGGTGCATTAATTTATTAGAACAGCCAACAGATGGACAGATATTAATCGATGGTCAAGATTTAACAAAATTAAAAGGTGAGCAACTTCGACAAGCACGATTGAAAATCGGGATGATTTTCCAACACTTTTACTTAATTAGCCAAAAAACAGTAGGGGAAAATATTGAGTTTGCATTGAAAGCTGCAAATATATCAAAAGAAAAGAGAAATGAAAGAGTCAAAGAGTTGCTCCATATGGTTGGTTTGTCAGATAAAAAAGATGTGTTTCCAGCCCAGTTAAGTGGTGGACAAAAACAGCGTGTGGGAATCGCAAGAGCATTAGCTAATAACCCCTCTATATTACTTTGCGATGAAGCAACATCAGCGCTTGACCCAACAACAACAACCTCTATTTTACGATTGTTAAAGAAAATCAACCGAGAACTTGGTATTACAATTGTTCTAATAACACATGAAATGGATGTTGTGAAGGAAATTTGTGATCGCATGGCTATTATGCAAAATGGAAAGGTAATCGAAGAAGGTGCGGTATATGATATTTTCGCCAATCCTGAAAAGTCGCTAACTCAGGAATTTATCAGCAGTGTAGTGTCTTTTGATATTCCGCCAACCATTTTACAAAACGTTAAAGGTAAGGTAGTCAAAATTTTATTCAAAGGCGATGTAGCTGGTGAAGGTGTTATTTCAGATATGCTACAGCAATTTGAGGTACGTGGGAACTTTCTACACGGCACAATTGAATATATACAGGAAAGACCTCTTGGTATTTTTCTAATGGAACTGAATGGGCAAGTGGCAGATATTAACCGTTCGATTTCCTATATGGAAAGTCGTGGAGTCACAGTGGAGGTGTTAAACAATGCTATTTGATCCTAGTCATTTTACAGAAATGCTTCCTGATATTTGGAAAGCATTTGGTCAAACGCTTCTAATGGTAGGTATTTCATTAGCAGTGGCCTTGGTCATTGGTTTACCACTTGGTTTGCTTTTATTCATCACAGGAAAAGGCTTGTTTTCTACAAGTAGATCCGGTTTACTTGGTAACCGCTTTGTGAATGTAGTGGTTGGCTTTATCGTTAACTTAATACGTTCAATTCCATATATCATTCTTTTAGTAGCGTTATTCCCAGTTACTAAGTGGTTAATAGGCGATACGATAGGGCCTATTGCAGCAAGTGTTTCTTTGTCAGTCGCATCAATTCCGTTTTTCGCAAGACTTGTTGAAACATCACTTCGAGAAATTGATAAAGGTGTTATTGAGGCGTCTATTGCAGTAGGGGCGACACGTTGGATGATTATTAAAGACGTGTTACTTCCAGAAGCAAAATCTGGTGTCATTCAAGGAATCACCATGACTATTATTAGTTTAGTAGCATACTCAGCAATGGCAGGAATTATCGGTGGTGGTGGTATCGGTGACCTAGCAATTCGCTTTGGCTACTACCGTTATGACAACACTATTATGATCGCGACAGTTGTGATATTAATCATCATTGTCCAAGCAATTCAATTAGCAGGAGACGCGATTGCAAAAGCAGTCGATAAACGTTAAAAGTAACTAGCATTCTGAAAAAATAGCTTTTTATAAAAAATTGGGGGTTTTAAACATGAAGAAATTTTTGTTTAGCGTATTAACGCTAGTACTAGCAGTGGCTTTAGCGGCTTGTGGTGGAGATAAATCAAAAGATACAAGTAAAGCAACAAAAACAAAAGACATTACAATTGGTGCAACAGCAGGTCCATATAGTGATATGCTTAAAAAAGCAATCGTACCGGAGCTTGAAAAGAAAGGATACAAAGTAGAGTTAAAAGAATTTAGTGATTATATCCAACCGAACAAAGCATTAGATTCTGGTGACATTGATGCGAATTTATTCCAACACTCTATCTACTTAGAAAACTTTAACAAACAAAATGGAACAAAAATCAAAGGTCTAATCATTGTACCAACAGCACCAATGGGCTTTTTCTCTAAAAAATATAAATCAGTCGATGATATCAAAGATGGAGCAACAATTGCCATTGCAAACGACCCATCAAACTTAGCTCGTACTTTAAAATCTTTACAAGATCAGGGACTAGTCAAAATTGATGATAATATTGACCAATTAAAAGCTTCTACAAAAGATATAAAGGAAAATCCTAAAAACTTAAAATTCAAAGAAATTGAAGCAGCAGGACTTCCTCGTGCTGTAGAAAGTGCGGATCTAGCTGGTGTACCAGGAAACTTTGCATTAGCAGCAGGTATGAAATTAGACGATGCCGTATTCCTAGAAAACATGCCTGATCAATTCCGTAATGTCGTAGCAGTGCGTGAAGCAGATGAAAATTCACAACTTGCAAAAGATCTTAAAGAAGTTGTTGAATCTGATGAATTTGAAAAAGTAATCGATTCACAATTCAAAGGATTTGGTAAACCTGATTGGATGAAAAATAAATAGAATCAGTCCTAATCGCATATGTTCGATATAAACAAAAAGGGAAATTGCCTGGCGCAATTTCCCTTTTTATATGGGCTATTCAATATTCTTTTATAGAAAAGCAGCCAATCAGCTTTTCATTTTCCCTTCCATTTCTTGAAAGCTATAAACGAGCAAATACTTTTGAATACCTCTAGCTTGTTTAATAGCTTTTGTTGAATGATACTTAAAATTTTTCCTATCTTGTTGTTTAAAAGAGATTAAACTTTCAATGGAAGGCGACATCCACTTTTCTGTGAATTTGGGTATTAAAGCTTTAGCTTGTTCATAGTTTCCTAAAAATACTTCACTGTGGGCAATCATATAGCTTTGGAATGGTTCTCTTGTAATTTGCTTTGCTTCAGATAAGGCACGATGATAATCCTTCTCTAGCATTGCAAGTATAGAAGCGTAGTTATGCTTGACGTACGGTTGCTTATAGGAGGTGATTATTTTTTGTAGAGCGGCTTTTTGTTCGGCGACAGTCTGATGTGCGATTGCATAAGGGTATGCATAGAGAGAGCGATGCTTATTTGATTCAAGAAAATGTTCCACTTTTTTTAGATTGTTTGTCCATAATAATGCGTTGAAGTGAGGATACATGGTAAATGAAAAAACATAAAGAAAAAGTAAAATGAAAATTAGCCATTTAGATATATCCATTAATAGCAAAAAAGTACAAGCGATAATTGCAAATAAATAAATCAGTGTCAATTTCCATAATTGCATGAGCTTCACTCCTTTTCATTTATTATAATTAAAATATTCAAAAAAGTCTTTTTGTATATGTGTTCTTTTAAGAGAAACAACTATTGTGTTTTTAAAGAATACAATATATAATATTTTTAACGAAAAATATAGTAATAACGTTAAATAAAAGCGTTATTAATGTACACTCTAAAAATACAGTTGTATTTTTATAAAATATGTACACTCCAAAAATACATATGTAGTTGACAGAAGGAGGAGTAACAATGAAAAAAATTATGATTACTGGTGCATGTGGACAAATTGGATCTGAGTTAGTGGCGAAATTACGCGATGAATATGGTAAGGATAATGTGTTGGCGACAGATATAAGAAAAGTATCTACACAAGCAGGACCGTTTGAGGTTCTTGATGTCATGGATGCTACACGTATGCACGATATAGCAAAAGCATTTGGTGCCGATACAATGATGCATATGGCGGCGTTATTATCTGCAACTGCAGAAGAAAAACCACTATTCGCTTGGAATTTAAATATGGGTGGCCTTGTTAATGCATTAGAAGTTTCTCGTGAATTAGGTTTACAATTCTTCACACCAAGTTCTATCGGTGCATTTGGACCTTCAACACCAAAACATAATACGCCTCAAGATACTTTGCAACGTCCAACAACCATGTATGGTGTTAACAAAGTGGCTGGTGAGCTTTTATGTGACTACTATCATACTCGTTTTGGATTAGATACACGCGGTGTCCGTTTCCCAGGTTTAATCTCAAATGTTACGCCTCCTGGTGGTGGTACAACAGATTATGCTGTTGATATTTACTACAAAGCTGTACAAGAAGGAAAATATACGTCTTATATCGCAAAAGATACTTACATGGATATGATGTATATGCCAGATGCCTTACAAGCAATTGTTGACTTGATGGAAGCAAACCCAGATAAGTTAATACACAGAAATGCCTTTAACTTAACAGCTATGAGTTTTGAACCTGAACAAATAGCTGCTTCTATTCGCAAACAAATGCCTAAATTCAAAATGGATTATGACGTAGATCCCGTTCGTCAAGCGATTGCAGATAGCTGGCCAGATTCTCTTGATGCAAGTGCCGCAAAAGAGGAATGGGGATTTAACGCAAAATATGATTTAGATGCAATGACAATAGATATGCTAAAAAAATTAGAAAAAAAAATTAGCCATTCAGCATAATTTTGAACAAAAAGAGAATCCCATTCTGGATGAATTGGGATTCTCTTTTTTATGAAATAAAGGAGTGCCAAAAAGAAATAAAACACTCTAAAAAAGAAATAAAAACCACCAAAAAGAAATAAACCTCACTAAAATAGAAACAACAACGCCTAACTAAAAATTTATTGCAATCCTTTAGCGATAATAATAAGTTTACCTTGATCTAACTCTTTTTCTGCAACAGCTGCTTCTTCTTTGCTTAACCCTATAGCTTCCATTTGGTTGCGAAGTTCGTTTCCACGAGAAACGATAATATTTTTCATCGTATTAAAAAAGCCTTGGTCCTTCATCCCTACTTCAGCAGTTTTGAAAGCATTAGTAATATCTTCTTCACGTTCATCGTAGTGGGCAAAAACATAAATACTATCACGTTTAAGACCTTGTGATTCCAACTTCTCAATCTGACTTTTTGCTTGAACTACATTTTCTACAGAAAAATTATGAATCATAAGCTTCTCCTCCTATTTGAATTCTCCTTAAGTTATTCCCAAAAGTGACAAGAATACACGTTGTTTTCATATTTTCAGCGTACATCGGTATAAAATATTTTAATCTACTACCATATATTCACACATAATTCTCTTAAGAAATCATAGTATTAACTAGATTGAATTGATTTCATTATTTTTAAACTTTTTAAATAAAGTTTACTAATGGAATTGGGTCTCATATAGATAAATGCATAATATGGATGGAAAATATCTACATTATGTGAAAACTTACTTGATGTGTTTTTAAAAGTATTTTTACAAAGGAGATGATTTAACATGATGCAAGCACCGTTAGTATTAACAGATTTCGTAAAGAGGGCAGAGCGTTATTTTCCAAAGAAACTCATTATTTCAAGAACGGCAGAAAATACGATTCATCGTATAACTTACAAGGAGTTTGGACAACGTACTAGAAAGTTAGCAAAAGCTTTAACGAAATTAGGCATGAAGAGGGGCACAAAGGTTGGTTCTTTTGCATGGAATCATCATCGACATTTAGAAGCATATTTTGCGGTTCCTTGTGCAGGAGCAGTTCTTCACATGATTAATATCCGTCTCTCACCAGAACATATTATTTATATTATCAATCATGCAGAAGATGAGATTCTATTAATTGATGGGGATCTATTTCCATTGGTAGAAAAGGCAATTCCAATGTTAAAGTCAGTAAAACATATTGTCGTCATGCAAGATGGATTAGAACTACCTGAAACAACGCTAGAGAATGTTCATTCATACGAACAATTACTAGCCGATGCGGGAGAGGATTACGAATTCCCAGAGGACTTAGATGAAAATATGCCAGCTGGGATGTGCTATACAAGTGCAACTACAGGATTTCCTAAGGGCGTTGTTTATACGCATCGTAGTTTAGTACTTCACAGTATAGCACTTGGTTTAGCAGATTCACTTGGGATTCGCGAAAGTGATGTGGCTATGCCAGTTGTTCCAATGTTCCATGTAAATGCATGGGGAATGCCTTTTGCTGCAGTTAATTTTGGAACAACTCAAGTATTACCAGGCCCAATGTTCACGCCAGCATTATTATTAGATTTGATAGAACAAGAAAAAGTGACATTAACAGCCGGCGTACCAACAATTTGGCTAGGGGTTTTAAAAGAATTAGAAGGGAATCCTAGAGATATTTCTTCTTTACGTACCATTATAAGTGGTGGATCAGCTTCACCGAAAGGTTTGATCAAAGCCTTTGAAGAAAAGTATAACGTACCATTTATCGTAGGCTATGGTATGACAGAAACTTCACCGATAGTTAGTTTATCTACCTATACTACTGAAATGGAGCAATGGTCAAAAGAAGAAAAATTAGACATTCGTGCAACACAAGGTTTAACAGTATCTTTGATCGAAACTCGTGTTGTAAATGAGACTGGTGAAGTGCCTTGGGACGGAAAGACGATGGGTGAGTTAACAATCAGGGGACCATGGATTGCCGACGAATACTATCGTGACGAAAGAACAGCAGAAGCATTTAAAGACGGTTGGTTATATACAGGAGACATCGCAGTCATGACACCTGAAGGTTATATTAAAATAACTGATCGTGTAAAAGATCTGATTAAGAGTGGGGGAGAATGGATTTCCTCGGTAGATCTTGAAAACGCTTTAATGACACATGAAGATGTGTTTGAAGCAGCCGTTATTGCGATACCAGATGAAAAATGGCAAGAAAGGCCGTTAGCATGTATCGTTCTAAAAGAAGGAAGAACAACGACAAAAGAACAATTACTTACCTATTTAGAAGGACAATTTGCAAAATGGTGGGTACCAGATCATGTAGTTTTCTTAAAGGAAATCCCTAAGACATCTGTTGGGAAATTCCTAAAAGCAAAACTTCGAGAAGATTTAAAAAGTCTAAAATTATAAAATTACAAAAGAGCAATTTCCTATGTCAACCTGACAGGAAATTGCTCTTTTTTATAAAATACTAATCTATTAATCGACCAAAGTGAATGCGCTTATTAAGTGCTGATATAACGGGAATTCCGACAGCCATTACAACAAATTCACCAACAGCTACTGTCAACCATGTAAATAGGAATGGTAGATTTAACGCAAGATTCAACTCAATTGCAATGATGAACATTGTAATCGTGAACACAATTGTATTGAAAATCATGCGAGATAGTTGGCCTTTGATAAAGCGAGCCGAAAAAATAGTAATGCTAAGTGCTAGAATCGATTGTCCTACACCAAATACTAAATCATACGTTCCAAGTGGTGAGAAAAGATTAGTGACAACTACACCAAGTACAATGCCAATCATATATTTTTTGTTAAAAACAACAAGATGATTGAACATTTCTGATATGCGAAATTGTACATTTGTAAAGCCAAAGGGCGCAATAAGCATTGAAACCGCAACGTAAAGAGCGGCAATAATTGCGCTAACTGCTAAAGATTTTGTCTTCATTATTAAGTTCCCCCTAGTTTTTTTACGTGGGATGGTCTCGAACCACGTTACTTTTAATCAACCAAAAATCAATTCTAAATCTATGAAAATAGAATGTCAAACTTTCATTAATTAAAAGAGTGATTAAATAGGCTATTGAGTACATTAAAAAATTCACAAATTAGACACAAATTAAAGGAGGACTCTGGAACTCCTTATACGCCAATGATTCAACGGGTTGAAGCGCTAAAGTTTAGCGTCTTAAAGTTTTCAAATATTCTAAATATTATTGACTATTGTAAGAGCATTCTGTAATATTACAATAATTCTTTATTATATAGAAGAAAAATAGGGGGATTGCTATATGAAGAAAACAAAAAAGTATGTATTACTTTTAATAACAGCTATAGTCGTTTTAGCCTTAGCAGCATGTGGTAGCAAAAATGATTCATCATCTAACAAAGAAGATTCAAATGCAGGGGCAGATAGCAAAACATATAAAGTTGGTATAACACAAATAGTGGAGCATCCATCATTAAACGAAGCTACAAAAGGATTTAAAGCAGCACTAAAAGATGCTGGTTTAAAAGTTGAGTATCAAACAGAAATTGCGCAAGGCGATCAAAGTGTTAATACAACAGCAGCTAATAATTTAGTAGGCAGCGGAGCGGATTTGATCTTTGCAAATTCAACACCAAGTGCTCAAGCTGTAGCAGCAGCAACATCTGATATCCCAATTGTGTTCACATCAGTAACAGATGCAGTAGGGGCAGAATTAGTTAAATCAATGGAAAAACCAGGTGGTAACGTAACAGGAACGGTAGATACACATCCTGAAGCAATTCCAGATACTGTGAAGTTCTTATCCGAACAATTAGGGGCTAAAAAAGTAGGAATGGTATTTAACTCTGGTGAACAAAATTCACGAGTACAAGTTGATAGAGTGAAAAAGGAAGCAAAAAATGCTGGAATTACAATAGTAGAAGCATCTGCATCTACATCAGCGGAGGTAAAACAAGCGACAGAATCACTAGTTAGTAAAGTTGATGCAATTTACATTATTACTGATAACACAGTAGTATCAGCTCTTGAATCTGTATTAGATGTAGCAAATGACAAGAAAATTCCTGTCATGGTAGGGGAATTAGATTCAGTAGCACGCGGTGGTCTTGGAGCATACGGTTTCAGTTATTATGATATTGGTTATGAAGCTGGACAAAAAGCTGTAGAAATTCTAAAGGATGGTAAAAAGCCAGCAGATATTCCTGTAGCATACCCTGCAAACTTAAAGTTGGAAATTAACAAAACAACAGCAGATAAAATTGGCGTAGACATTAAAGAAGAATGGAAAGCAGAAGTAGTTAAATAGATTGGAGATGATTCATGTGTTTACAGCAATTTTTGGCTCAGTGGAGCAAGGGATCATCTACGCTATTATGGCACTCGGAGTGTATCTAACATTCCGAGTGTTAGATTTTCCTGATTTAACAGTAGACGGCAGTTTTGTAACAGGTGCCGCAACCGCAGCAACAATGATTACACTAGGATACAATCCGATTATTTCCACATTATGTGCAACATTAGCTGGCTTTGTTGCCGGTTCAATTACAGGCCTCCTACACACTAAAGCAAAAATCAATCCACTACTATCAGGGATATTAATGATGATTGCTTTATACTCCATTAACTTGCGAATTATGGGATTGACTATAGATACAGCTGTTGGACGCCCGAATATTCCACTCGCAAACTCAGATTCACTTTTTACTCTATTTTTTGGATTTTGGGAAAAGCTTGGAATAGATACTGCTTTAAACAACATGTTACTAAGCTTAGGTGTAGAACATGTTCCGAATACATGGGGCACAATTTTTATCATGTTCGTTTTGACATTTGCGATTAAGTTTACCTTCGACTGGTTCTTAAAAACAGAAGTGGGTTTAGCAATTCGTGCAACAGGAGATAACGACAAGATGATTCGTAGTTTCTCTGCAAATACAGATACACTAGTGATTTTAGGGTTAGGTTTATCCAATGGACTGGTTGCACTATCAGGCGCTCTAATTGCACAATATGGTAAATTTGCTGATGTTGGAATGGGAATCGGCATGATCGTTATTGGTTTAGCTTCTGTTATTATTGGGGAAGCCATTTTCGGAACAAAGACAATCGTTCGTACAACATTTGCTGTCATTTTCGGTGCGATTATTTATCGAATTGTTCTTGCATTAGCATTACAAGTAGAGTTTTTAGATACAGGAGATATGAAGTTAATCACAGCAATTATAGTTGTCATAGCATTAGTAGTACCAACGCTTCGAAAAAAACGGAAAGACAAGGTTCGAAAAGCAAAACGTCGTGCAGAACGTGCTTTAGCAGAAAGACGGGAGGCGAAGACAATTGCTTAACCTAAAAGGAATCAACAAAATCTTCAATGAAGCAACGCCCGATGAAAAAGTAGCTCTAGATAATATTACTCTAGACTTAAAAGAAGGGGATTTTGTCACGGTTATTGGTAGTAACGGTGCTGGAAAGTCAACAATGATGAACATGATTTCCGGAGCTTTACTTCCTGACTTTGGGCATATAAAAATTGATGGTAAAGATGTAACAAGATTACCAGAATATAAACGTTCACAATTTATAGGTCGTGTATTCCAAGATCCAATGGCAGGAACAGCGCCAACGATGACAATCGAGGAGAACCTTGCCATTGCGTATTCGCGTCATCAAAAACGTTCACTACGTATTGGTGTAAATAAAAAACGTAGAGAATTTTTTAAAGAATCTTTAGCAACCTTACATTTAAATCTAGAAAATCGCTTAAATGCGAAGGTCGGTCTTTTATCAGGTGGGGAACGCCAAGCATTATCACTATTAATGGCAACTTTTACTAAGCCTAATATTCTCTTGCTTGATGAACATACAGCGGCACTTGATCCATCAAGAGCGGAACTAATCACGAATCTTACTAAACAACTTGTTGAAAAAGATAACCTAACTACATTAATGGTAACGCATAATATGCAACAAGCCATTGACTTAGGAAATCGACTAATTATGATGGATAAGGGACAAATCATTTTAGAAGTAGAACCATCAGCGAAAAAAGATTTACAAATCGATGATTTAATGGCCGAATTCCAACGTATACGTGGAGAGAAAATGGTGTCAGATCGAACTCTATTAAGTGTTTAATAAGGAGAAATATCGGTGACTTTCTGTTTTACTTTGAACGGAAAGTCGCCTTTTTCTCTATTTTTTACATGATTTGTTTGAAATTGAAACCGTGCACCCGAAAATCGTCTTTCTAGAAAGGAAATTTATGCTTTTAAATAAAAAACTTAATATTAAATCGAATCGCTCATACTCATACGCCTAAGAAAATGAATTATTATAGCCTAAAGGATATAATTAAATTAAGTTTAATAAACAAAAAAGGTCCTGCAAACAAATATCCGTTATAATAGAATAAATTCAGTTACCATTAACGAATCTACCAAGAGTCGAGGAGCATTCATATGAATAAATTTTTGCCAAATTTATGGAGTACACTTTTATTATTAGTCGTAGGCTTTTTAACAATTGTTGGTGCTATTGCTCAAATTGCTAACAATCCGGATTTAACTAGTTGGACATGGCGTCAATTTGTTATGCTTTTTGTTGGAATATGTGTTTATTTTTCATTTTCATTTTTAGGCTTTTATTATTTGATTGCTCGTATAAAGAAACGTGGGATTTGCTGGGACGATGAAGGGGTTAAGATAGATTTTAGTCATCATAAAATCTATTGGTATGAAATTGAAGATATACAATGCATAAATCATCCTGGCATTGGTAGATCAACGGTTATTTCTACATCGGAAAAGTATGGAAAAGACATCCAAAAGCGCCTTAGTAAATGGAACCCGACAGTGTCTGGTTACTCTTTTGATATATTTTGGGTTAGCGTACAAAATGCTAAAACGATGCATGAACAGCTTCTAAATGAGTTTGAAAATCATAAAAAAAGTAAAGTATCAGCATTTCATAACAACTATTCAATACAGTAAAACCTCCAAAGATCATGGCTTCTTTGGAGGTTTTGTTACGTTACGTAGGAAGATTTCAATTTGTTTTATTTAAAGTTAAGCTACATACTTATACTAATAATGCAAATAGTGTACTATCATTGTTTACTTCTTTGAAAGAAAATCCATTATGCTTCATGCGATCGAGTAATCCTGCATAATCTTCAGGATTTTTTAATTCGATGCCTACTAGTGCAGGACCACTTTCTTTATTATTTTTCTTTGTATATTCAAAGGTTGTAATATCATCCTCTGGTCCTAATACTTCCGTTAGGAATTGGCGAAGTGCACCAGCTCGTTGTGGAAAACTAACAAGGAAATAATATAATAATCCTTCATGAATAAGTGATTTTTCTTTTATCTCTTGCATACGACTAATATCATTGTTACCGCCACTAATGATACAAACAACAGATTTGCCTTTAATTTGATCTTTATAATAATCGAGTGCAGCAACAGGTAGAGCACCAGCAGGCTCTGCAATAATTGCGTGCTTATTATATAAATCTAAAATTGTCGTACAATCTTTTCCCTCAGGTACTGTAACAATATCGTCTACATACTTTTTACAAATCTCAAATGTTTTTTCTCCAACACATTGAACAGCTGCTCCATCCACGAACTTATCAATATGAGGTAACTCGACTGGATGACCTTCAGCAAGAGCTTCTTTCATACTTGCTGCACCAGCAGGTTCAACACCAATAATAGAGGATTGTGGTGAAAGATTTTTAACGTACGCAGAGATTCCGGAGATTAGTCCGCCGCCCCCAATACTAGCAAATACAAAATCAAGTGGCTCTTCAATATCATTCATCACTTCCACAGCAACTGTACCTTGTCCGGCAATAATATCTGCATCATCGAATGGATGGATGAAAATATGACCATCTGCATCAGAAAACTCCATTGCACTTTTCGCGGAATCATCGAAAGTATCTCCAGCTAAAATAATTTCGACGAATTCACGACCAAACATCCTTACTTGATCAATCTTTTGCTTTGGTGTGGTTGTTGGCATGAAAATATGCCCGTAAATGCCTAAATGTGCACAAGCATAAGCTACACCTTGTGCATGATTTCCTGCACTTGCACAAACAACACCTTTTTCACGTGCTTGTTCTTCGATTGTTTTAATTTTATAGTAGGCCCCGCGAAGTTTAAACGAGCGAACATGTTGTAAATCTTCACGTTTTAAGTAAACATTACTTTCATATTTTTCTGATAAATATTCATTCTTTTGTAAAGGTGTATGTACGACGACATCCTTCAAAAATTGATAGGCGATTAGTACGTTTTCCACCTGTACAGTTTTGTCTTGTACAGTCACATTAAAACCTCCCACTTTCTGTAAGATTCAAAAGAGTTTAACTAATTATAGCTCTAAAAATCCGAAATTTTAAGTCAATTCTAAATATTTTATATAATAATTACAAAAATGATGAAAAAGGTTATACGAACGATATTTTCGTTATAATAGAAAGAACATAATAAGAGGAAGGTTAGTGCAGTATGAACTTTTTTGAGAAGATGCAAAAGTTGACAGGAGTATGTCTGAATGAAGTACAACAAAAAGCTGTACGTTATTCGAAAGGACCGCTATTACTACTTGCATCCCCAGGGTCAGGGAAAACAACAACATTGAATATGAAAATAGGGTATTTATTATTGGTAAAAAAAGTACCTGCACATAAAATTCTAGCCATCACTTTTAGTAAGGCTTCAGCCGTAGACATGGCTGCAAGGTTTGATCAATTCTTCTCATCTGTTATTCGTGAACGTGTTCACTTTTCTACAATTCATAGTATTGCATTTCAAATTGTACGCGAGTATTTCTCTATTCATCACCAAAACTTTGAAATTATTGAGGGAAATCTGAACAATGATTTTGATAAAAAGACAATTTTGCGGAATATCTTCGCACAAAAACGCAATACAATTCCTTCTGAAGATGAAATGGATGAACTAATAACATACTGTAGTTTTGTCAAAAATAGAATGATTCCTGAAGATTCTCTTGTTCAAAAAAAGACGATGATGCCAGGGCTTGTAGATATGTATAAACAGTACGAAGCTTTTAAGGTCCAATATCCAGGATTAGTGCTATTAGATTTTGATGATATGTTAACTTATTGTTATAAAGCATTGAGTGAAGACGAGTTCTTACGAAACAAGTATCAACAACGATTTGAATATATTTTAACGGATGAAAGCCAAGATAACTCAGTTATTCAACATGAAATTGTCTATCTTCTAGCTGCTCCACAATTTAATATTTGTGTAGTAGCAGACGATGATCAGTCGATTTTTATGTGGCGGGGAGCAGATGTAAGAAAGCTTCTCAATTTTAAAAAGATCTATCCAAATGCCAAGACTGTGACGATGGCACAAAACTATCGCTCGACGTCAGAAATAGTAGATACTGCAAACGAATTTATTAAAAGGAATCGGCATCGTTATCCGAAGAAGATGTTCACAGAAAATCCAGCGGGTGAACCAATTGAAATTCATAATTTGAAACGCTATGATTTACAACTTAATTATGTTGTTGGTGAAATACAAAAAGCAGAACATCCATCAGAAGTTGCTATTTTATATCGCAACAATAACTCAGCCATTTTACTGTGCAATAAGCTAATGGATGAAGGCATTCCCTTCTATATGAAAGATGTTGAGTTAAAGTTTTTCCGTCATTGGATTGTAGAAGATATTTTAAATATTATGAGACTTTCTTATAATGATTCGCGCGTCGATATTTTGGAAAAGGTTTATACAAAAATTGGCGCCTATATTAAAAAAGGACAAATTCAACAACTACAAAGAAGTGCTAGTAAAGAATCAGCATTTGACCGGTTGCAAAAAATTGTCCATGCCCCGTACCAAGAGCAAGTGCTAAAAAGGGCAAAGCAAACCATTCATAAACTTCAAATACAAGAACCTTATGAAGCGATTCAAATGATTCGCCAAAAATTAGGATATGATAAGTCCTTAAAAAACATGGCTGAACATTTGCGGATGAATGAGGATAACTTATTCGACGTTTTAAATACATTAGAGCAAATTGCTAAAGAACGTCCAGATCTAGAATCATTTGCCCGACGCTTAAAAGAAATTGAAAAGCTAATGCGAACTTCTAAAATGTATAAAGGCCAAAACGTTGTAACTCTATCAACACTACATAGTTCAAAAGGATTGGAATATGACAGTGTATATATGATTGATTTAATCGAGGGGATTCTACCAAATCATGAGGATATTAAAGAGTACGAATTAGGAAATACAGATGAAATGGAAGAAGCAACACGCCTCTTTTATGTGGGGATGACACGAGCACGTCATCATTTAGAATTGCTAACTTACAATGTTCGAAGTGATGTGCATGTAAAAGAATCACGCTTTGTTCAAAATGTCCGTAGAATCATCGCGCCAGAAGATGTGAAACAAACGACAGCAAGGAAACAACCTAAACGCCCAAGTTATCAAGTAATATCTGAAAATGCAATTACAGATGAATCAGATTTAAGTATAGGACATGAAGTAGAACATCATTTATATGGAGTTGGAAGAATTACAAGCATTACGTTAGACTCAATTGAAATTGATTTTGAATCCGTAGGTCCTAAAAAGTTCATGCTAGATTTTTGTTTGAGTCATGGATATTTAAAAAGAACATAGGCAAATAAGGAATACACAATAATTTTACAAAATTACGATGAGAGTAAAGATCTTTCAACGGAATCTTATAGCAAAAATGACATTGAATATTTTATATCCAGTTTCAATCTGAAATATATTATTGAGGCGTATTATTAAAAAAAGGCTATACCAAAGTATTTAGAAGCATACTTTGGATAGCCTCTTCAAAAGGGACTTCTAATTCTAGAATTTCTCTTCAAAATCTTCATGCCAACGATAAGAATACATACGTTCAATGACAAGCCAGTTATCATCTTCTGTTGCACCTTCATTTTTTCGTTTGGCTTCTTCTTGTAAAATCCAACCAGTTTGTGAAATATGCGCATGCATAGAATTCCATTTAGCTTCTTTGACATCTTGAATATCATTCACGATATCTGGTTCGCCAAGTCCTTCTAGAGTATCGTTTGCAAAAGCAACACCATAAAGACGTGGACGATTTTCTTCAGGGATGCGTCGTACTGCTCGGACTACTGCTCTTGCAGTTGCTTCATGGTCAGGATGAACTGCATAGTTTGGATAGAAGGTAATGATTAGTGAAGGGTTTAATTCGTCAATAAGATCCGTCATCATTTGAACCATTTTCTCGTCATCTTCAAATTCAACGGTTTTATCACGTAAGCCCATCATACGTAAATCTTTAATACCGATTGCATCACATGAAGCTTTCAACTCTTCTTTACGAATAAGTGGAAGTCCTTCACGTGTAGTGAATGGAGGATTACCAAGATTTCGACCCATTTCACCTAAAGTAAGACAAGCATATGTAATCGGTGTGCCTGCTTTTGCATATTGCGCTAATGTTCCAGATACTCCGAATGCTTCATCATCTGGATGTGGGAATACGACAAGAATTTGACGTTCAGGTTGTAGCATGTTTTTTCAACTCCTTTTAATAAGCGAATGGTGTTTCGCTAATTTCTAAAGCAACGGCCAATTTGCCATCGTAGCCATGTCCAGCCATTAATAAGCGACCCAATTCATCTAGTTCATAGTGTGTAATACCTTGTGCGTAAACCCAACCATCATTATGCAGTTTTAAACCAACACGATGAGGTGCATCAGGGGTTACTTTACCTAATTCATAGCTCAATTTTACGTTGCGTATAAAGGCACCTGCATTAAATACTTTTTCATCAAAGTGACTTGCATACGCCCCATTTGTAGTTTCTAAATGTATATAGACATCTTTATTTGCAAAGGAATTCAGAAGTTCTTGCAGCTTTTTTGTATCTACTATTTCCATCAAAATGCTCCTTCCAGAAGATAGAATCTACTCTATAGTATAGAGAATTATTAAAGTAAATGCGATTGCTAAGCATTTTTATAATATAGCTTTTTAAAAAAGGTCCTTACCCTATAGGGCTTTTCGTAAGAAATTGTTCATAAAACTGAATTAACATATGCTATCATTAAAATTATCTGATTATTTTTAATTTTTGTTTTTGGAGGTGTAAAAAATGAAGGATTTTTCTAATCGTCTATTACAACTGATCTGCGCTATTATAGGGATTATTTTGATAAGTGGATTACCAATTTTAATAGAAGGTGTACAAAGTCATACATTTTTATTTACTTTTACTTATTATTTAGACGCTATAATTTTAATGCCTGTACTGTGGATGCCACAAGACGGTTTTAGTAACTCTTTACTGGAGAGAATTATCATTGAAGTCGTAATATTAGCTATGTTGACTGTACCAATAGTTGCTTCGCTAATTAGTAATGAGGCTGCCATATTATACGAAAAGGAATATATTTTAGCATCTAGAACACTTGGGGCAAGTAAGTTTCGCATTATTCGAAAACACTTATTTCCTCAATTGCGAGAAAAACTATTTGTTTTATATGGTCAACAAATTTTGGAGACACTAATAGTTTTTGCACATTTGGGTTTGTTAGATTTATTTTTGGGTGGGACAAAGGTAAATTACAGCCCAATGTTCGGCGATCCACCGATGTCCATATCTTTTGAATGGGCGGGGTTATTTGGTTCAACTTTCGGCTACTTGCAAGGTGCACCTTGGTTACCATTAGGTCCAGCAATTTGCTTCGCATTAGTGATTTTATCTATCGCTGCTATGATCGAAGGATATTCAAGAGCTTCTGTTGTTACAAAATCTTTAGATAGGAAGTTATCTAATCGTAAGGATATTCCCGAAGATGTTGTTGCGTGGAATCAGCAACAACTAAAAGAAAAAATGATTTTATTAAAAGAAAAAACTCGTTAAAAGGCTTTGTTTTCCCTATGTTTATAAAAAAAGTAACTTTGGGGATACTAGGTCAAGGAGGCGAGTAGGGTGAATTTCACATTACCAAGTGTAGATAAAGAAAGTAAAACTTCAAGAGTATGGATGACGTCTATGATGCCTTTTTTATTTGTTGAGAAAGATAATAAGAAGTTGGCAGAAGAATTGTTGGCAAAAGGCTTTAAATTTTTTGATTTGCAAGACGAAACTCAGGAATCTGCCTATTATGGAGATATTAAAATTTCGAATATCGCACTCAATCAAAATTTTTTGCCATACATAGAACGCAGACTATTTCCTAGTAGCGTCGATGAACATGCTTTTCATCGCTTTTCAAAAGCTATTCCTAAAAAAGGTGAAATGGTCATCCATGATCGCCACTATCATTTTCAAATATTAAGCGTAGACGTAATACTTTGTCCATTTGGTGTAGGATTTGCCACAGTACGGGTTGAATTACAAGATAATTATTCGCTGTCTGAAACATTGGATTTTATGCATCACTTCCGTATATTAGAACCGAAAGCTTTGGATGAAAAGGGTGTCAGGCTTTTTGTTTCGTCTTATACTTTTCATACTGTAAATGATCTTTTTATGATGTATCTTTGTCCAGAAATTCAACCGTATATTATTCATGATGAAATTCGTAACGGTTACTATGGTAGTTTACCTTTTTTTGAAGATGAAAGAATGCTGGTCTCGTCATATATCGAGATAGATGAAGATGAATTATCAATCGAACAAATTTACCGGGTAAGCCAATTAGATGGCTTTACAGAAAATGGTCTTCCTTATATCTCTTCAGGTAACAAGGAACATATGAAAGAGTATCTACAAACGAAGATTAACAACCGATATATGCCGAAGTTATGCGACATTACAACAGAGCATGTGCAAACAACGATTGTTTTTAAGCAAGCTGATGAAGTATTGCGGAGAAAAGCTAGAGCTCGATTTATGGGCATTCATTATTATAATGTGTTGTTACATTATTTTTATAAACTAACATTATTAGAATTATCCTTTAGATATAGCGAGCTTTCTTGGAGAACAGATGAAGTGTATATAGAAAAGTTGATGAAGCAAATAACAATATTTTCATCTAAATTCTATTTTCAAGAAGTTAGCAGTCGTTCGTCTAGTAGAGAAATGGCAAAAAGATTACGCAGTATATTCAAAATCGATGAGTTATTTGGAGATGTTGCAAAAACATTGGATGCACTATATGTCAATCAAGAAAAAACATCAGACCAGAGACAAAACCAATTATTATTTATTTTAACGATGTTCTCAGTTATTTCTGGAATTTTCGGTATGAACCTTGTTGTAAATGAATGGGATAATGGCTATAAGTGGTCAAAAATCTTACACTATTCAATATATGAATGGATATGTTTGGTGACAGCAGTAACAGGAATTTTGATGTCTGCCGGATTATTGTTAAGCACCATATACTTATGGGGAAGAAGAAAAATTCAGTTGAAAAAGTGGTATTAAAAAAGCATAATTGAAATTTGTTCAATCATAAAGTAAAAGAGTTTCCAACCTTAAAATGGAATGGAAGCTCTTTTCGTTAGTTTTATTCTATTAAATCTCAGTTACTGTAATTTCTGGTGCGCCATAAACGCCTTTAGCACCATGCATAACAGGACCTACAAATTTGTTCAATTTCCAACCATGAGTAATTGCAGCAGCAACAAATTCTTTTGCTTCAATAACTGCTGCTTTTACATCAAGTCCATTTGCTAGGTTAGCTGTAACTGCGGCAGCAAAAGTACAACCTGCGCCATGGTTATAGCTAGTATCGATTTTAGGTGTTTCTAGTAAATAGTGTTTTTCACCATCGTAGTATAAATCGAATGCTTTAGTTGGATCGATTGATCGACCACCTTTGATGACAATATTTTTCGCACCAAGAGCATGAATTTTTTCAGCTGCTTCTTTCATTTCATCAATGTTTTTTGGGGTTTTCATACCTGCTAATTGACCTGCTTCAAATAGGTTTGGAGTTGTTACTAAAGCAAGAGGAAGTAAGTATGTGATCATTGCATCGACATTACCAGGGTTCAATACTTCATCTTCACCTTTACATACCATAACTGGATCAATCACAACATTTTGTACACCAGAAGTTTTAATCGCTTCACCAGAAGTTTTAATCACTTCTTCTGTTGATAACATACCTGTTTTAAGTGCATCGATACCTGTTGAAAAAGTAGTTTTTAATTGTGCTTTTAAGACATCTATTGGTAATGTGTAAACTCCATGAGACCAATTATTATCCGGATCCATTGTTGCAATGACAGTCACTGCAGCCATACCATATGTGCCGTGTTCTTGGAATGTTTTTAAATCTGCTTCTAAACCAGCACCACCTGATGCATCAGAACCAGCAATTGTTAACGTTTTTTTCAATGACATAATGAGGACTCCTTTAAATAGTTATCAAATTTTTCGGACAACAGTTGTTATAGTTTGTCCTTCCTGCGCATTTTCATAAGCGGGATATTGTGTATATCTATTATTCTTTATTATAGGGACTAAACTGAGTAGAAGAAAATAGTCAAAAATCATAAATTTGATGTGGTCAGTTTTATTCTTACTTATTGAAGATAAGTGAGTTGCCAATTTAATATTTCTCATTGTCCAGTGAATCAGCGCTAATGATTTTCCACAAAAGGAAAATCCCACTGCAACTAATAATAGCAACTATGATAGCCGCAATATAATGATTTTGTTGGCATAAACCAATGACAAAAAACAATAAAACAAACACAATGATCAAAACAAATACATAAAAGAACAGCACCCCAATAGACTTCACTTTATCAGGTACATATTTTGCATTTGTCGTCACATCTGCAACTTTTTTAAGTCTTTCTTTCCATTGAAAATTCATCTAAAATTCCTCCAGTAGAATTCAATAAAGATATGTATTGTAAGATTAAATTTAAACAGTCTTACTAAAACCATGTTGGATTTACAAAAAAATCTGTTCATTCCCTTAGTAGTATCGTAAATGAATTTTGGAAAAAAAAGAAACATTTTTGAGAAACCTAACATTTCGACAAATAGTCTACTTTCTAGCTACAATAACAGAAAGTATATTAATAGAAAGATATAATAAAGGTAAGAAAAGAGGAAAGCCTATGAGAACAAACAAAGAGCTAGAAAAAGTGCTAAAGGATTTTCATATGGGTGAACAACAAGCAGCCACGATTATGGAAGTTGCATCAGGCTCTCGCGTACGTTTTAAAAGTAGGATACTAATCCACCTATTGAAAAATTGGTATGTGTGGGCAGCAATCATAATAGTCTTATCAGTATTAATCTTACCCTTTGCTACTTGGAAACTTATTCAAGGAAATAGTTTTGCAGAACAAAAGGGGGCTTTGGTAGAGCGTATTCAAAACCTCAATGAATTAACAACTGCAGAAGCTTATACAAAGGTCATGATTGAACGTGAAAATAACGAACTATTTGGAAAGGAAATCGGTATAGATTTACCTGGTACCAAAAGACAATTACTTGTCGTTATTCCTGGGGGAGTAAAGGCTGGAGTCAATTTTTCAAATGTATCGGGGAAAAGCATTGAGATTAATGAAAAGAAAAAGACAGCTACAATTACATTACCTTCAGCAGAAATATTAGGTGAACCAGAGATTGACTTTGATAAAGTACAAGTGTTTTCAAGTGAAGGACTATTCCGAAGTAAACCGGATATTTCAGAAGCATATGATTTAGCCGCTGCTGCAAAAAAACAGATGATTGAAGAGGCAACGACACAGGGAGTACTGAAGACTGCTGAAAGAAATGCTAAGAAATCAGTAGCTGAAATGTTCTCTTTAGTTGGGTACCATGTCACAGTGAAGTTTAAGGAGTAGAAAAATGTCGAAGATTATTTTTGATAATGATTGGCAAGATGTATTAGGAGCAGAGTTTGAAAAACCATATTATCTACAATTACGCGAGTTTTTAAAGCAAGAATATTTTACGAAAACAGTTTATCCACCTATGGAAGATATGTGGAGTGCCTTTCGTTATACACCTTATGCCAAAGTAAAAGTTGTGATTTTAGGGCAAGATCCTTATCATGGACCAGGTCAAGCACATGGAATGAGTTTTTCAGTTAAACCCGGTGTACCACATCCACCAAGTTTACAAAATATGTTCAAGGAGCTACATGACGATCTCGGATATGATATTCCAAGAGACGGTACGTTGATCAAATGGGCTCAACAAGGAGTATTATTATTAAATACAGTGCTTACCGTCCGTGCTCATCAAGCTCATTCACATAAAGCTCATGGATGGGAGCAGTTTACAGACACAGTCATTCAAAAGTTATCACAACGAAACGAACCTATTGTCTTTGTATTATGGGGAAGACCAGCACAACAAAAAGAACGACTAATTGATACGACACGTCATGCTATTATTAAAGCACCTCATCCAAGTCCTTTGAGTGCCTATAGAGGATTCTTTGGCAGTCGCCCATATTCGAAAATCAACAATCAACTAGTGGCATGGGGGATGGAACCGATTGACTTTGATTTAACAAAATAGATGAAAAGTCTATGACAGTATAAGTAATCACACTACACCAAAAACTATAAACATGGTAAAGTGATACTAAAAGAGGGACCAGATCGAAAGTGTCTTTTAAACTTTCAATTTGGCGAATCATTCTTAAAGTCAAGTGAAGAGGGGACGCAAGATGCAACAGAGTTGTTTTAAATGTAAACACTTTTTTGTCACTTGGGATCAGCACAATCCTAGAGGATGTCGTGCCTATCAATTCAAAAGTAAAGCGATTCCTTCAATTGTAGTAAAAAAATCGTCAGGCTTGGATTGTTTAAAGTTTGAGCAAAAAGCAGGGGGAAAAGTACAATGATTTCTTATGAAGTAATTGTCACTGAAATAGCAAAGCATATAACACAAGCGCAATCTACTACTTCAGATGCACAAATACGTGAGGAGCTTTCTGCCATTCGCGCATTATGTGATGTAGCTTTACATAGGGAAGGGACAAAACTTCCATCTAGTCCTAGTTTTCCTAAGATGATGACAAATGTAAATCCATCACCACAGCAAACTTCCGGACAAGTTTCCCCATCGTTGATGGTTAACAAGTTACAAGAAGACGATGCAAATGGTGATTCAATTTTTGACTTTTAGAAAGGAATGTACAACGATGAAATTTAATATTATAGCAGGTGCAGTATATGCACTTCTAGCAGTTGCTTTTGGTGCCTTTGGTGCACATGCATTAAAAGATGTATTAACAGAACATTATGCAGCAATATGGGATACGGCTGTACAATATCAAATGTTCCATGCAATTGGTTTAATCGTAATTGGTATTTTAATTAGTAAAGGTATTCTAGGACCAACCACAATGCTATCACGCGCAGGAATTATTATGTTCATAGGGGTCATAATCTTCTCAGGAAGCCTATATGTTCTAGCAATCACTCAAATAAAAATTCTAGGTGCCATTACGCCAATTGGAGGCGTCCTATTCCTAATCTCATGGCTAATGGTAATCTTAACTGCATCAAAACTATAAAAGCGAAGCCGGCTCGAACTGGCCCGACGCGCATTGGAGGGCCCGAATCGAAAGTATTTTTACAACTTTCGACCGAGGGACCGAAATGACACGAGGGTCAAGCCGGCAGAGCTGGATAAATAAAAGCGAAGCCGGACGAAAAGCAGCTTGAGTTCTAAAAACTAAAAATGCCATATGCTTATAGCATATGGCATTTTTACGCCTATGGATTTTGATTGAAGTAATTCATTTGCTCATCAAATTCTGCATAATCGAAGTAAATCATAGGCATCAAGAATCGATGATTTGTATTAAGTTCACGTAAAATAACATGATCTCGACCTGCAGCTTCCACAACACCTCTTATATTAAGGGTATTTCCTTGTGGAGCAACCGCATGTTCAAAAGAAAAGTGAAAGTTTCCAGGCTTTCCTCGATTTAAACGGAGAATATTCTCGATATAGGACTGTTCTCTTTGTGGAAAAACGTTTGTTGTTCCAGGCGTACCTGCAGTAGGTTGAGGGGTGCCACTAGGAAAGGCTGCACCACTAGGATATTGCGTACCGCCAGAATAATTTGGTGTCCAATAATATTGAACCATTTCATCTTCCTTTCAGAATATTATACTTGTGGACAATCATCTACTGATGGAGACAAAAAACATGTGCTTTATAATGTCAGTCTTTAGATGCCTATAAAAGTTTGTAGGATAATCACCTGTAACCTACATAACTAGAGCAGTAAATCAAGCTCTTTGGACATTACTCTAAAACAGGCATTATATAACCTCCTCTTCTTTATATATGACAGTTGGGTAAAATAAGAACCAGAAAATTTGTATAAAATTATTGGAAGGAGGGAAATAATCTTATACATGCCACATCCTTCGTATGTAATCAATACAATCGTATACTTTTAAGTAAAGTATTAAGATGATTATGTAAAAAAACAGAAAGAAGTGTTTATATGCAATTTGTTTTTGATTTAGATGGTACGATTTGTTTTGAAGGAAAGCAAGTTACTGAATCTATATTAAACAGTCTCGAACTGTTAACGGAAAAAGGACATGAAGTTATATTTGCATCTGCACGCCCAATTCGTGATATATTGCCAATTCTACATAAAAGATTCCATGGCTATAAAATGGTTGGAGGAAATGGTTCTCTATTATGTGTAAATGGGAATATAAAACAAAACGCTGGGTTTGATGATATTACTTTAGAAAAGATAAAACATTTAATGGAAGAATATCACGCTACCTATTTAATTGAAGGTGATTGGGATTATTCTTATACAGGTCCGGCTGATCATCCAATTTTAACTAATTTTGATACAAAAAAGCTTGCTGTAAATAAACCAATAGGAAAATTAGAGCATGTTGTGAAAATTGCTATTCTAACTTCTTTTAATATGATGGGGCTAAGAAAAAAGCTAGATAAATTAGACGTAATTATCCAAACTCATCACCAAGAGGGGATATTAGAGATTACTCCTTGTGGTATTCATAAGTGGAATGCCCTTCAACAATTAGGCGTTCAAAAAGGAAAGTATATTGCATTTGGCAATGATGCTAATGATATCAGTATGTTCGAAAATGCCCAACATAGTGTAATGATTGGAAAACATCCCTTACTGTCACATTACGCAGATGAAAATATTGAAAACGATTCGTTGCGAGAAGAAAAAATAATTGAAAAACTATCGGAATTGGATAACCGTTTCGCATATTAAAAAAACCCGCTCTTCTTATTCTAGAAAGAGCGGGAATTTTTTTATTTTACAGCTAAGTACTTAACTAATTTATCATTATCCATGATGTTACCAACGAAGAATTCGCCGAAGTCTGCATAACGAGCTGAAACTTCATCAAAGCGCATTTCGTAAATAAGTTTTTTAAATTCAAGAACATCATGAGCAAATAATGTAACGCCCCATTCATGGTCATCAAAACCGATAGAACCAGAAATAATTTGTTTAACTTTACCAGCATAACTACGACCGATTAAACCGTGAGAACGCATTAATTCGCGACGTGCATCCATCTCCATCATGTACCAGTTAGCGCCTTTTTGACGACGTTTGTCCATTGGATAGAAACAAATATGTTCCCAACGTGGAAGCTCAGGGTATAAACGTGCACGTACATGAGGATTTTGATATGGATCTTCAGCTGGTTCATCTCCAGCTTTTTTGCTTGCTAAGTAGTTAGAAAGTTCAACTACAGATACATATGAGTAAGTTGGAATTGTAAAATCAGCTATTGCTAATTTGTTGAATTCGTTTTCAAGATCTTGTAGTTCTTCCATTGTTTCGCGTAATGTCATTAACACGAAGTCTGCTTTTTGACCTAAGATAGAGTAGAAAGCATGGCTACCTGTTTTAGCAATATCTGCTTCGTTAATTTTTTCTAGATAGTTGATGAATTCATCAACGGCTGCTTTACGTTCTTCTTCGGAAACTAATTTCCATGAAGCCCAGTCAATTGAACGGAAATCATGTAATACGTACCAACCATCTAGTGTTTGTGCTGCTTCGATCATAATCGTGGACACTCCTTCTTATTGAGAATTATTCACGTTAATTTTAACATAAATGCTTGAGAGGTCTATGTAGAACGCTTCGGTTTCACCATTTTGACATGAGTTATTCGTTAAAATCATGTATGCTTATAGGGTATATAAAACAATTTCGGGAGAATTGACTATGAAAGATTATTTACAACAATCAGTATGGCGTTTTTGGGATCAATCGGTTAGTGGTAAAGGACGTTCACCATTAGAATCATTTGCTGCCGATGATACACTATGCCAATTAGTTGGACAAGGTTTATCCCCAGCAACAATTCGGACGTGGGTACACGATCAATCGGTTGTACTTGGGATTCAAGATCATCGCTTGCCACATGTTCAGGAAGGAATGGCATTATTAAAAGATAGAGGATTTAAACCAATCGTTCGAAATTCAGGTGGCTTGGCTGTTGTATTAGATCCAGGTGTATTGAATATTTCAATGGTTTTATCTGAGAAAGAGGAAAAAATAGATATTAATACTGGCTATGATATTATGGTTTCGCTGATCAAAAGGTTATTTCCAAAAGTTGCAGATAAGATAGAAGTATATGAAATTGTGGGTTCTTATTGCCCAGGCTCCTATGATTTAAGTATTAATGGTAAGAAATTTGCAGGGATTTCCCAACGCCGTTTACGTCAAGGGATTGCTGTACAAATTTATCTATGTATTGAAGGAAGCGGAGTCGAAAGAGCAAAGCTTGTCCGTGATTTCTATGACATTAGTTTGCAAGGAGCAGAAACAAAGTTTAAATATCCAGATATTAAACCAGAAGTAATGGCTTCTTTAAACGAATTAGTAGATGAAACATTGACTGTACAACAAACAACTATAGACTTGCAGAGTTTGCTAGTTACTTTAAGTGATGAAGTGAAAATGGGAACATTACAAGAAGATGAAATGGAATTGTATACATTCTATTTGAAGAGAGTTCTCGACAGAAATCAATCGATGTTGTCAAAACGTTAAAGACATTTATAATTTAATTTCCTATTCTGTCGATTTCCTGGGAAATTTAGAAAAAGCCTGATTGCTATTTTTCAACAATAACAATCAGGCTTTTTAAATACTATTCTTCGACACCTACTGAAGAATCTTCTTTTTTAACGAGATTACCATTTCGCTCCATCGTAAATACAGGTGCGATATGTTCATCTTCTGTGCCTAGAGTCATTAAACGTCTTGCGCGGTTCATCACTTGCATAAATTGGTCGTAATCTTTTTTCATATTACGATGCTCTTTTTCTAATCGCAGTACTTCTTTTTCTAATTGTGAAGCTTTTTCATTTGCTATATTTGCTAGATGACGCCATCTTGTCACTTCTTCATCATGGAAGTCACTTTGTTGTAAACGCATTAGATATGCAATAACAAGGTCGATTGACATTGCAGAAAGTGGAATTGAACGCGTCACTTCATTATGCTTTTCATTTGGCAGCAGATATAGTCCAGCAGTTCTTCTTCTAGCAGAAGTACCATAAATGCGCATTCTTTCCTTTCTCTCTTTTTTAGCAGAAGCTAGTTCTTTCTCATAGTTTTTTCGTACTACTGCATTCCAGCGAAAGCCGCAAGCCGCAGCAGTGCGGTTTAGTGCATCTCCAGCTTCTTCGAAAGCAGTGAGTTGTGTACTTCCTTCTTTTACATGGCGTAAAACAGCTTCTGCTAATAATTCATCATTTTCTGGTAACCAAGCATCTTGTCTTGTTTTCATTGATTTAAAACCTCCTATTTGATTCATAGGATTAGCCTAGACAGTTTTTATATTTTTTATTCATAAACTTGTAAACGCTTTATGAGTATTATGTCTTGAATGAAAGATAGAAAATACGCTACACTATTACATAGACTTAAAATTGAGATATAGAAAGGGTTGTAGACAAAATGGCAAACGAATTTCGTGTTTGCGATGAATGTCAGGCCGTTAATTTAAAAACATTAATTCCTAAGCTTAAAGAAATTGATCCAGATGCGACGATAGATATTAAATGCCAATCTTATTGCGGACCTGGACTTCGGAAAACATTTACTATTGTAAATAATCGTCCATGTGCAGCTCATACGGAAGATGAATTAATGCCCAAAATTATCGCAAAATTAAAATCACAAAAGAAATTACCAGAAAGTTATCAAGAAAAATAAGGTACTACTTAGAAGTATCTTAATTTTTCGCGAAATTAGAATAAAAACATTCATGAGTTTTTTACACCCAACCCTGGCATGAAAATAGTTACCTTCGGTTCATAATGGTAATGACACAAACAGGATGTTAAACGTGGGCTTTTTTGGTGGCTTTGACCCTGTAATAAAAACTGTTTGAGTGAATTTG
>NZ_ML122549.1:0-91751 GCF_003844195.1 Rummeliibacillus sp. TYF005 | reverse complement strand
AGAACTGTTGCACTTAATTTGACAAAGTATCTTATAAAAAAATTATAGTAGATTTCACTAACTTTGATGAACTACTTTTGGTAACAGAAAAAATTCATCAAATGGAAAAGTTAGATGCTATTTTTACTTTCAAGGAGGCAGCGCTATATAACGTCTCTAAAATACAATCATTGTTTAACTTTAAAGGTAATTCAATCAGTAGTGTTAAATCATGTCTTGATAAGTATATAACAAGAAAAATTTTGAAAGACCACGGGTTTTTATCCCCGAAATTCAATTTATGTAAAACTATCGATGAAGTGAAAGAATTTTGGAAATGTAACAAACATCCTATTATTTTAAAACCTCGGAATCAACAGGGGAGTATAGGTGTTCGCAAAGTTGAAGAAGAGCATGAAATTGAGACGGCATTTAATCAGACAATTATCTATAAAGATGAAGAGGATTTTATCTTAGTTGAAGAATTTATTGAAGGAGAAGAGGTTTCTTTAGAAGCAATTATTTACAAAGGAAACGTATATTTATGGGGGGTTACCAAAAAGCTTTTATATTCACAAACATTTGTAGAGTCAGGTCATATCTCACCTTATGCACGTAAAAAAGAAAATGAACTCATGTATAGACAGGTATTACAAGATGTTGTTAGAGCTTTAGATATTCAATTTGGTCCATTACATCTAGAGGGGTTTCATAGTGCAGATGGATTTATCGTAGGAGAGGTACATACTCGCTACGGTGGGGATAATATCGTTAATATTACGGAAATAGCAAATAATTGTGATATGCATACACCTATTTTTGCAGAATTAGCTGATCTAGAATATGACATCCCCTCTGTTCATGAAAGTTCTGTTTGTGCAATTAAGTTTTTAGATGCCAAACCAGGGTTTGTTAAGACGTTAGAGGGATTAGATACTTTAAAAAAACATCCCAATGTAGTGGATTACAATATAAATTTAGAAGTTGGCGATCAAATAGGAAGCATTGAATCAAGTTACGACAGAAGTGGATGGGTTATGGTTAAAGCGAAAAATTATCAGGAAATTGATAAAGTTATCAAAAGCGTTGAGAAAATAATGAAATTAATAACAATTTGATAAAGAATAGAGGGATAAAAATGAACGAAAAATCAAGAAAATTAAGGAGTGCTTGACTGCGGAGCTTTTAAGAGAAAGTATAACACAAAAAACTAAAGCGGTTGTTCTAACCTCTCCTAATAATCCAACAGGTTCAGTTTACTCTGAAATAGAGCTTAAAGAGATTGGAGAAGTGTTATTAGAATATCCCAATATTTTAATTATTTCTGACGAGATATACGATAAATTTGTATATGAAGGATCACATTTTAGTTTACCGTCTATTTTCCCTGATTTATTAAATCGAACAATAATTACGAATGGTTTTTCGAAAGTATTCTCAATGCCTGGTTGGCGTTTAGGTTATATTGCCGCACCGTTAGATATAGCAGTAGCAATCTCTAATTTCCAAAGTCACGCTACTGGTAGTCCAGCAACGATTTCTCAATATGCTGGTATTGCAGCAATTCAGAATTTTGATAACAAAATGGTAGAAGAGTACAAAAAACGACGTGATTTACTAGTAAATGGGCTTAATGAAATTGGTGGAATTAGGTGCTATATGCCGGAAGGCGCTTTTTATGTATTTCCCAATATCTCAAATTTTATAGGTAAAAAATATAAAAATGTGGAGATAACAAGCTCTGATGTATTTTGTAGCCTTTTACTTGAAGAGCAATTACTTTCAGTTGTTCCTGGGGAAGCTTTTGGAGAACCTAATAATATACGTTTAAATTTTGCAGTTTCAAACGAATTAATACATGAGTCTTTAAATAGATTAAAAAATTTTACAAGTTTGATTGATTAAACAACATAGAAAATGTTTTATTTACAATACTGTCTAAATTCTTCTGCTCAATTATAAGCTGAAAGAAGTGGAGGGGGTTTATTGAAAACAAGAATTTTGCAAATCCATCCGTTAGGCTGGAATATTATCTTTGGAACTCTAATTAGCAGAATAGCAACTTCTATGACTATTCCATTTCTATCAATTTATCTTATTCAAATCAAAGGTGTTTCTCCAACCATAGTAGGGCTAATTATAGCGACAAGTTCATTAGTAGGAGTTTTCACATCTTTTTTTGGGGGATATATTTCAGATATCATTGATAAAAGAAAAACTATGATAATAAGTTCTGTATTGTGGTCAGTAGTCTTCTTTGCTTTTTTTCGAGCAAATTCAGTAATTGCATTTTTTATTTTAAATTCATTAAATGGATTGTGTTATTCGATCTTTGAACCAGCCTCTAAGGCACTGTTGTCTGATATTACCAAAGAGGAAAATCGTTTGCAAATATTTAATTTCCGATACACAGCGATTAATTTGGGTGTAGTGATTGGTCCGATTCTGGGATTATATCTTGGTTCAGGTGAGACCTCATACCCTTTTTTAATTACGAGCATAATTTACTTATTATATGGAATATCTTTATCTTTTCAGCATTCTATATCTATAACAAGTTCTATAAACGTACATATAGAGGAAGAAAAAAACACTTTAAAGAAAGTATTTTTAGTTATCAGAAAAGATAAAAAATTCTTAATGATACTATTAGGGGTTATTTTCTCAATTTCGGGATACGCTCACTTAAATTCTACATTTCCTCAGTATTTAAGTTTGAGAATGAAAGAAGGGGCAGGTTATTACTCAATCATTCTATCTTTAAATGCAATTACTGCTTTATTAATCCAATACCCAGTAATTAATGTAATGAAAAAATTTTCTCCGATCAACTCTATTATTGGGGGAAATTTTCTAATCAGTGTTAGTTTAATTTTTATGTCTCTTTCATCAAACTTATTTCAATTCATCATAACAATAATAATCTTCACAATAGGAGAAGTCTTAATATTCTCAATGCTAGACATTTTAACCGATCAAATAGCAACATCTAAATTAAAAAGTACATATTTTGGTACTATGGGATTGAGTAGATTAGGTAACGTAATAGCGCCGTCTTTAGGAGGTCTATTATTATCTTTTTTCAGTATTGAAAATTCAATTTATACTTTCTCAATTCTTTCTTTCATTACAATTTTAGGTGTTCCTTTATTAATAGTAGCCACAAAAAAGCAAAAGCATAAAATACCCTAGAACAAATTTAGTTGAAATTCTAGTCTTTAAAGCAAGTCGAAAACTATTGTACGCAAAAAATGGAAAGAATGATAGAGCCAAATTAGTATCGATTGCATATCGCACAGTCTGATTTTTAGAATGGATTGTAGAGCAGTAAGAGAAGATGAAAAATCAAAAGAATATAAACGGTTAGAGCATCCAGAAAGTGAAGCTCAAGTGGATTTTGGTTTTAATAGAAGCCATTCATGAAGGTGAAATTGTCGATGTACATCGTTAATTATGTCATTTAACACAAGTAATAGGGGATTTCATTGTACCTCTTCCTCTGAAAATCAAGAGTGTTTTCTAAGTTAATTAAAGCTATTATTTAAGACTTAATTTGTATCCTATTTCCAGAATTGTTTCAGTGCCTGGCACCTGTAGTCGAACCATAAAATTTTCGATTGGGAATTTTATGGTCTATTTTTATATTACGTAGAAGAAGTAAGATTTTTATTTATAGTGCTAGATCATTAGTTCTAATAGGATTATTTTAGTCAATAATCCATTTTCTAATATATGAAACCAAAAGTGGTTTATAATGAAATATATTATATTTCAATTTTCTGTTATATTGGAGGGCTTATGAATTCAAGTTTCTATTATTTATGGAGCAATATTTCCATTAGCAAATTAGCTTTATCATTATTTACGATGACAATGACCTTAAGTATTTATAAATTATCCAATTCAGCCACCTTATCCGCTTTAGTTATGTTTGTATATGTAATTGGAAAATTTTTTAGTTCTTTTGTTTTCCCATTTATATCCGAAAAGTACCCACTTCAAAAGATTTTGAAGCGCTCCATGTTTTTGCAAATAGTTATCTTATTTGCTGTTTATATTCTACTTAACAAAGCTACAATACATAGTATTTTATTTTTAATCTTTCTTTTGATTTGGATAGCTGGTTTTGTTGATGGATTTTCCTCTCCATCTAGAATGGCTTTAATCCCGACTACTGTTACTGAATATAAGTTAGGAAGGGCAAACAGTTTAATCAGTACAACGGATCAAGTATTTTCTCTAATTGGATGGTCGGTAGGAGCAGTGTTGCTAAATAGATATGGACAACTTTTGATATTACTTGTATCTATCATTCTTTTATGTATTTCTTTTATTACATCTATTCAAATCAAAGCTAATTCGATAACTTATTCAGCGACAAAACTTAAATGGGCCACTTTTAAATCTGGATGGACAATGTTATTTAATCCTAGGAATAACCTTCGTACAATTACCAACATGGATATATTAGAAGGAGTTGCCTCGGGTATATGGATTGGTGGTATTACACTTGTATTTGTAAAAGAGGTCTTAAACAAAGGAGAGCAATGGTGGGGATTCATCAATACAGGCTATTTCATTGGCAGTATAGCGGGTGGAATGTTAATCATGTTATTCTCCCATAAAGTTCAAACTAATCCGTTTAGAGCTATTATGATTGGCTCATTCTTTGTAAGCTTTTTGGTTTTTCTATATGCATTGAATAAGATTGCAGTAATAGCCATTTTATTAGTAATACTAATGGGGCCATTCTATCAACTTCGCGATATTGCTCAGCAAGTATTCATTCAAAAACAACTAAGGGAGGAATCCTTAGCAAAACTATACGCTGCAAAAGATAACTTATATTACTTAGTGTTTACTTTTTCTGTATTTATCACGGGTTTAATATCAGACTATTTTGGTGTGATTTTTGTCTATTACTTTGCAGGTCTTTTATATTTAGCATCTTCGTTTTATGCATACGCTCTATTCAAACGAGCAAAAAGCGTGACTTAAACGTAAGTAAAAAAATAGGGAGATTAAATAAAGTTCATGTAAAAATTTTTAATAAACACTGGAAGTGACAAGAATGATACATAAAATGGAACTTTACGGAGAATATTTTCAATCGATTATAGAGGGGAAAAAGAAAGTAGAAGTTCGTTTGAACGATGAAAGGAGAAGGGAAATTAAAGTTGGTGATATGATCGAATTTATTAAAGTTCCTCAACAAGATGAAACATTAAAAGTCCATGTAACAGGAATAAGAAAATATGATACGTTTAAAGAAATGTATGAAGATATTCCTTTTAAAGACTTCGATTGCGAAGGATGGACACTTAATGAAATGATAGATGGGACATATGAGATTTATACGCCGGAACAAGAAAAAGAGTGGGGAACATTAGCAATAACAATTAGCTTCATTCTAAATTGAATGAAAAGCTTCAGTTAAAATTCAAATTAACTGAAGCTCTTTAATACAATTCTTATTCTCTAATAACTTTATTGGAATTATTTAAATACACAATAAACGAAATGAAAGATACTAGAATGATCGGGGTGCCTAATTGCATATAAGCAAATCCTTCCCAACCTCTAACTTCCACATATCCATAGACGATAAATAACACACCTATTAGCAATTGTGCCAACGTAAAAGCATAGATCGTGTTTTTGGAGAACCCTTTATTTTTTAACATACGTACACCAAATGTTAATGCTATTGCAACAACAATACCTATTATTAAAGGGAAAAAGAACACATCCTCACCTCCTTTCTTTTTAATAAAACACCATAAAATAGGATATGCTTAAAAATTTATAGATACTGTAAAAAAGATTATTTGTCCAAAGAGCTTGTCCATATCAAGAGGAAAACAGGAGTTATTATCGAAATAGAATTATAGAGTATTTTCATTGGGGGGAGAATGATGAGAATCGATCACTTGGTTGTAAATATTGATAAGAAGTATCAAACAGATAAAACTGCTATTCAGTCAGTACGAAATACGGGGTTACCCTATGAGCCTAAATGGGGAAAAGGAACAAAAGGCTTTAAAGCATCTAACATTTGGATTGGAAATGAATATCTTGAAATGATTCACCTATTAAAAAATGATGGTGGTGGGTGGAAAGCAGAATGGGTAGAAAAATATAATAAGGGGCATAGAGGACTTATCTGTTTGATGCTTGATGTAGATGATTTAGATAAAATTTATGAAGAGATGATTGATACAAATATTACAAACCCTCAGTATCTTCAATTCAAATGGGGATTAGGATTGTTTACAAAAACGATGCCTTGGAGAAATAGCTATTTTCCATTTTTTGAAGGGGTTCCTTTACAGATTGGACTACAACATAGATGAAAGATGAAAAATCAGTTAAATTCATGCGTCAGTATATGGTGCCTAATTCCAGAGACAATGGTATCAATGGAATAGAAGAAATTAAAATTAAAGGACCATTTACCGAGTCGGATTTCGAACTTATTCATACAATCTTTACAGCTAAAGAACCTTTCAATAATGGTGTAATCATTTATTTGGACAATCATCAAAAGTTAATTTTCGAATATGCCAACGCATTTGAAGTGAACGTTACTACATCTTCAAGTAACGTCAAACAGTCAGAAGTAAAAATAGAGAATATTTTAATTTCAACTTAAATTAAATATCATTACGATAGCTGAACCGTTCACAGGTAATTGAGGTTTAAAAGTTTAATGGAATTATAAAACTTGACTTGCCGTAAAGCAGGTCATTTTTTATTAATTAGCGTATAATGAAAGTTTGAATAGAGGTACAATCTCAAGGAAATAATAAGGATAAATAATCCTAAAAAATAAAAGAGGCTTCGTTATGTGCAAAGAAAGTTTTAAAGATTATCAATTAAGTAATGAAATAGTAAAGGCGCTGGATAGCTTAGAATATGAAAATCCAACAGCCGTTCAAAGTAAGGTTATTCCTCTTGTGTTAGAGAAAAAAGACCTTGTCGTGAAATCGCAAACAGGTAGTGGGAAGACCGCTTCATACGGGATTCCAATTTGTGAATTAGTTGATTGGAAGGAAAATAAACCTCAAGCGCTAATCTTGACACCAACGAGAGAATTGGCTGTGCAAGTGAAAGAGGATTTCATAAACATAGGCAGGTATAAACGGATAAAAGCAACAGCGATTTACGGAAAACAACCCTTTGCCATACAAAAAACAGAACTAAAGCAAAAAACACATGTGGTCGTTGGTACTCCAGGTCGTGTGTTAGATCATATTGAAAAAGGTACTCTGTCCTTAGATAAGATTAACTATCTTGTTATCGATGAAGCGGACGAAATGTTAAACATGGGATTTATCGAACAAGTAGAAGCTATTATCAAAGAGGTACCTCGTAAACGAGTGACCATGTTATTTTCAGCTACTTTACCAGAAGAGATCAAAAAACTCTCACTTAACTATATGAAAACACCTATCGATATTGAAATTAAGGCGACGGGACTCACGACTGATAAAATTGATCATTCTGTTGTTGAAGTGGAAGACAAGAATAAATTTTCTATGCTCAAAGATGTAACAATTGTTGAAAATCCAGATAGTTGCATAATCTTTTGTCGAACAAAAGATCGAGTAGATACTGTATATGAGCAGCTAGCTGATTTAGGTTATAGCTGTGATAAAATCCACGGTGGCATGGTTCAAGATGATCGACTTGCTGTGATGAATGACTTTAGAAGAGGAGAATTCCGCTATTTAGTTGCTACAGATGTGGCAGCTAGAGGAATTGATATTGATAATATAACCCATGTTATCAACTACGACATTCCATTAGAGAAAGAAAGCTATGTCCATCGTACAGGAAGAACAGGACGAGCAGGGCAAAAAGGGAAAGCCATCACTTTTGTTACACCATTTGAAAATCAGTTTTTAAGTGCAATTGAAGAATACATTGGCTTTGAGATTCCGAAAATGGTAGCTCCTTCAAAAGAGGAAGTAGCAAGTAAGAAAACGGCATTTGACTCAAAAATGAATGTAGATCCAACGATTAAACATGCCAAAAGTGAAAAATTAAATGAGCAAATCATGAAGTTATACTTTAATGGTGGTAAAAAGAAGAAGATTAGAGCAGTAGATTTTGTTGGAACTATTGCAAAAATTGACGGAGTATCAGTAGAGGATATTGGTATCATTACAATATTAGATACTTTTTCTTATGTTGAAATACTAAATGATAAAGGTCCAATTGTGTTAAACAAAATGAAGAACACAACAATAAAAGGTAAGTTGTTGAAAGTATATGAAGCTAAGAAGAAGTGATATATACGTTGGAGCTTGTTTGCAATTTCGTAAAGAGATTGTCACAAAAGTATTATAGCTAATGAATAATCCGAACTATAATGTGAAATTCTTTTTTAAATTTCACATTTGTTCGGATTTTCTTTTTTTTCGATTGAAGCTATTATATATATTTCTTAACAATTAGTTTTGTGTTCCGTTCCAGACAGCGCTTTCCGCGGGCTTGGCTTCAATCTCCTCGTCACTACGTTCCTGTGGGGCTTTCAGCTCAAGCTATTCCCGCAGGAGTCGCCGTCCTCCACTTCACACATAATTCTAAATGATAATCATCAATGCAGAATCTATTTTTCCAAAGAAAGGCTCTTAATAAAATTAATTCTATTAAATTCAATTATTCGGTCTATAAAGAACTAATTTTGTTCTGTGCCATCCTCTAATCTTGTTTAGAGATTATTTAATAATTCGTTTTGCACCAATATAGCGATCTTTCCAATACTTTCCGTTCATTTTAACAACTTTTACACCATCCATCGTAACGCCAGTAAAAGTTCCATCACCATTGTAAATAGCAACAAAAGATATTACTCCTTTTTTTCCTGTAGCATAAAAGACTAAATCACCTTGATTTAATTGCTTTTGTTTAATAGATTTACCTTCTTTATATTGTAAAGTACTTGTTCTTGGTATCTCCTTTTTAGTAGCTGCTTTTTTATAAACATATTGTGTAAATCCACTAGCATCAAAACCTTTTGGCGTCGTTCCTCCCCATTTATAAGGAGTATTTAAATAACGTTTTGCTACTTGTGAAACTTCTTCTCCATAATTGACGGAAGCTTTTGCATTGCTTGCATGACCAAAAGTAAATGCCACAAATAATGCTAGCATAGAAAAAACTGTTAATACGAATTTTGAAATACGTGATGATAAAGTAATAATAACCCCTCCAAAGAACGTTTTTTATTTTTTTAGATAAAACAATTCCAAAACTACGAATAACAGAAATTAGCAAAAATACTTACCTAATCAGCTCCCCCCTAAAATAAACAATCACAGAAGTTATAATATGCAGGACAAATCTATAAGTTGACAAAAAAGTTGAAAAAGTTTTAGTGGAATATGTCTAAGGTGGACTATGAAGCATAAATCTGCACTTTTATTTTGCAATAGATGCATACTTGTATTCGCTAGTTCGTTATTGGAATTTGGCTAGGTATGAAGATAGGAGTTGTTGCAAAGTCTTACACTCTTCTATTATTTACTAATAAAGAAGAAAAACGCCCTATGCTTTGGTCGGCTAGGCTGTTCTCTCGTATTTACAAGGGAGTAAGAATTCGTCCTTTTCTCTTCGATTAATATGATCTTAAATATAAGGGGAAATAATTAATGAGGTATTATAGACATGAAAAAAAGGATCTTCAAGTGGAAGATCCTTTGCTTTAACACTATATTTACTATTTCTTAGAAGAATCTTTATCTTTTTTAAAGAAAATATCTAGCATTATTAAAATAATACAACCTATAAGAATTAAGATTGAAATTAAACTTGAACGAAAATCACTTTCTGAATTTTTGTAGATTGAATATATTTGAAAGATCCCCAATATAATAACTGCTAATTTAAATGGTAATGTTTTAATGATTATCACCACCTATTCTATAAAATTATGTGCAAGCATTTATAACATTGGCTATGTTAAAGAAATCAAGAAACGCATCTAATGTATCCTTTGGAAGTCCCTTAGCAGATTCATTTACAGCTGCTTTCCAAGCATCTTTTGTTCTGTAATTCCAGCCTTTGTATTTCTTGTAACTTTTATAAATTCTATCAACAGTCTTCTTTACTCCGCCAAGAAGATCAATTGCTTTCTTCAATTTTGTAATTTTAGATAAAGGAAAGCCAACAGTTCCTATCAACAATCCAACAGCAATTATACAATCCGCAGCTCCAAAAGTTGTTATTAAATTACTATCAATAGATTGTTCAGAATTTTGTATACTTAAATTAGATAGTGATGGAACAAGTAAGTTTTCACCATCCGTAGTAACTTCTATTTTTGTTTTTTTAGTCAACCAACTAGCAACTTTTTCTGCTCCCTGTTTTTCAATTCCAGGTGGTAATTCCTCAATACCTTCCATAAATTTAACAAAATCACCATCTGTGGACATTAGTTTTTCTAAACCATCTTTCATTATTGCATTTTCACTTGGTGCATTTTCTTTAGCTAAGGATGTATCTCCGAAAGCTAAAGAAAGTGTAGAAACTATCAAAACACTACACATAAATAGTGAAAAACTAGTCTTTAGTTTTTCCATAGCCTTCTCCTCCTTTTTGGTTATAATACTATATTATGGTAACACAAGAAATAAAAAATTGGTATATATTTCATAAAAAGAATTATATATACTCAATACAAAACTAGTTAACATAAACTAACTTATCTCTTTATCTATGTTCAGTTAATAGTAAAAGGCTAAGTAAGGTCACTACTAGAGTTATAAATCTATTTGATCAACAAAATACGATTCACAAGGAAAATATAAACGAATATTTTTCCTTTTTTATTTGCACCAAAGGGTAGTGTAATGGTTAAATATAGGAGAATAGTATAAAAAATCCTCATATAAAGAAGGCTTCTTCTTATTAAGAAGTAGGACGATAAGGAACTTCTCGCCCAGATGTAACACGAAAAAGACTTAATTTTCTCATTCTGTTATCTGGAGGTAAACTCATGTCTATCCAATGTTTTTTTGATATACCTAATAGTTCATTAAAAAATGTACGTGGTAGCTCAAAATATTTACTCAATGTATTACTTAATGAGTTACAAGATGCTTATGAAATTCATATTTCTTTTTTTCTCTATAACAATCCTTTTCTACATAAACACCTTGAAGAATTAAGTAGAAAAGGCTGTAAGATTAATATTTATTCTATTCCCTTAAGTGGCTATGATACTAAAAAGAAAAAATTATATATAAACGAAGAAAGAAGTATATCATCTTCAAAATTTGATTATGGTCAAAAAGTCTATACTAGAGCTTGTAATCATCCGTCTATACAATTAAAAATTTTCCCTCATACATATGTATGGTATAAACAAAAAACATCTAGAGGTTGTAATTCCTATTCATTGCATAATAAATCTATATTGGCATTCTATCCTGATGAAGTTAAATGTATTTCAACTTCTTGTAATTTCGCTTTAGGTGATCCCCCTCATAGCGAGAATATGCTAATAGTAACTAATGATGACTCCACTATGCAGATGTTTAAGGATTATTTTTCATTATTAGATAAATGGTCTATAAATTATAAAGACTTTAAGGACAAGAATAATCAAAGATTTGTTGTAACACCAGAAGTATTGGATCCTAGTCACTACACTAATTGCTATTTTACTGCTCCATTTATTAAATATAACGAAATAGGCAGTAATCATTATGTACAAAACAAAATTATAACGTACATTCTTCAAGCTAAAAAAAGAATTCTTATTTGCGGACAGCATATTAGTAATATTAACTCATTTGATAAAAAATCAAAAAGTATAGTTGAAGCAATTACTAAAAGAGCTTCAGAATTGCCAGATTTAGAAGTAAAAGTGTTAAAGCAAACACTATCCACTCATCAAAAACAAGGTAAACGTAATGCTTGGAATGTCAACACTAAACTGTACAACTTTTATGAGGACTGTAGCTTGAATTCTATTGGGGTTAAGTATCCCAATGTTCCGTGAATTCGAATGTTATTAAACCAATGAACATAATCATTAAGTTCAAAAGACAGCTGTTCAAGGGTAGAGAATTGCTTACTGTTTGCGAATTCTGTCTTAAAAACTTTAAACATCGCTTCGGCTACGGCATTGTCATAAGGGCATCCTTTCATGCTAAGTGAACGTTGTATACCAAACGTTTCTAAGGCTTCTGAAATTAGTTTGTTATCAAATTCTTTACCACGGTCTGTATGGAATATTTTAATGTTGTTTAAGTTATTCTTAATGCTTGCCAATGCTCTATATACAAGTGCTGCATCTTTATTTGCTCCGGCACTATGCCCAATGATTTCTCGGTTATAAAGGTCGACAAATAAACAGACGTAGTGCCATTTTCCATTGACACGAACGTATGTTAAATCACTGACAACTACTGCGAATTCTTGTTCCTGCTGGAACTGGCGTTGTAATTTATTCTGGATAGGTGCTTCGTTACAAGTTGAACGATGGGGTTTAAATTGGGCTACGGTGTAATTTGAAATTAGCCCTAGTCTTTTCATAATACGACCAATTTTACGCCGCGAAACAATTAGTCCTTGCTTTTTTAATTCTACTTTAATTTTACGTGTGCCATAGTTATTTCGACTTGCTTTAAAGATGCTTTCTATTGCTACCATCAACTCTTGTTCTTGCTGGTGTTGTACATCTTTTTCTCGTAAGCTCATTTGATAATAGTAAGTACTTCGAGGAATATCTAGGACGTCACACATTGCTGATACCGAATATTTGTGAGCATTATTGCGAATCACATCTATTTTCGTCCCATGATCAGCGCGGCTTGCTTTAAAATGTCATTCTCCATTCGTAATCGTTGTAATTCTTTTCGAAGTTCAATGAGTTCATTTTCTTCTTCTGAACGATTGTCCTTGGCAGAAAATGAACCTGAATTCCCATGATTTTTGATCCATTTATCTAACGCAGATGGCGTTAAATCATACTCTCTACAAATATCTGCACGGGATTTTCCATTTTCGAAGAGCTTGACCATTTGTAATTTAAAATCAGCTGTAAAAGTTCGACGTTGGCGAGGCATAGTAGCACGCTCCTTTTGTTTGTTAGAGTAATTGTACTAGCCCTCATTTTTAATGTCCAACTTAGTGTAGCCTATCCAGCTGAAGCAGAAGCTTCAATGAAGGGTTTTGCTAACATTTCACAAAAATACAACTATCCACTAATCCACGATAAGTTTATAATTGTGGATGATTTACTCATTGTTACAACAGCAAATTTCACTTCAACACAATTCGCTTGGGCTGAAAATTATCCGATGAAGTATATATCAAATAATAATCAAGAAGAATTAATATATAATACATTTTCAGAAATTAATAGTTTCCATTTTATTAATGATTTCAATACACAGAAATCTTATATAAATCACTTCAATAGATTATGGGATATTTCAGTCCAAATAGATTGAAATGGTTTATAAAAGTTTAGAAAGAAGAAGTGGCGACAAGTAATCGAAAGGATTGTATTAATTCTGCAAAGAATAAAAGAGAGTAGCCTTTACTACTCTCTCAAGACCTTATTTGTAGAAGAGCATATACTCTCCCAAATCTACTGACTACTTTTAAAAAATAATAACAGCATTAAAACGAAAAATGCTGTTATTACTACTGTAAAAATTGTTGTTGCAATAAAAGACACGCTGTACTCTCCTTCTTTCTATCTATCTGATTCTTCATCGCCTAAAATCTCTACAAACTTAAAACCCAATATATACTTCGTGGCGTAAAGTTTAAAATATATATTTATATTAAAATACCGCACGGTTGATATAATGGAATTATATAGGAAAACTTGATGGTTACGAGCTTACAGCAATTATAGAAAAAATTACAGAGAAAATAGATAAAAGAGTATGGTTGCAAGTGAATTTTCTGGTCAGATCTAATTCTAGCACCTTATGAACTACTAATTGGTGTTGCTATAGCTGCAGGTATAACGGTTTGGCAAATAATAAAGGCTGGTCCCAGCTTTATATTTGGATAAGAGGGTGTAATTTTGATTTCACTTAATAGAGTATTAAATTTGAGTGACTTAGAAGTTTATCGTGTATTTAAAGATGAAAATATTTTGTCATATGCAATAATTGAAGATACTAAGCAACCATTTACAGAAGAGGATAAAAAAATAGAACCTCTATGCTACATGGATGAAGAAGATATCAACGAAATTCTTAATGTTTTTAGAATTTATCTTATAAATGATGAACCTTTGAAAAAAGAAGATTCTGTCATGTTAAGGGAATTTTTTAGTGAATTTGTAAATACAAACTCATTAACGAATTTTATCATTCAAGAATATGTTCAAAAAGACGTATATGATGATGATAATAATGTTCAAGCTTATCAAAAAATGTTAGACTTTGTAGGTTCTTCATATAAAATAAAATTAATTAAAGAAAAAAATTGGTTGTATTTATCTCAAGATTAATTATCATTCAGCCAAACAAATATGACACAATCTTTACGTGCTACTATCCTAGTCTCGCAAAGATTGTGTTTTTTTATATGCCTTTTTTTAGCCAGAAACGGACGGTTTGGTAAGCGAAGAGGTGAGCCCGAGGTATCAGTATTTACAGAGTAAAAAAGAAGAAGACGAAACGATTTTTGATAAACTTTTCTACTACTTTATATTTAATAAAGTTAGATTCACGAACGAACCAACAGAAATGTCCGACGAAATTGTAGCAAACAGAATATCAATAAAGGGTAAAAGGCTATCCATTTGGGTAGTCTTTTCCATTGTAAAAGTTCCTAATAACTTATAAACTTAAATATATCAGATTTTGTCGAATGGAGTTGGTCAAATGGAAGAAATAAGAGAACGTGGTAGAGGAAAATTCAAACCTGCTCCCGATTTAACAAAAGAACAAATACAAGAAATCTTACAAGAAAAAATTGAAGAAGAGAAAGAACTTTATAAAATAGATGAACGTGATTTTACTGATGAAGATTTAACATATAATCGAGATAAATTTAATGTCACTTCACTTTTTTGCGGTGCAGGTGGACTTGATTTAGGCGTGGAACTCGCAGGTTTAGATGCGGTCATTGGAAAAGAAATGACAGATAAAGTATTACGTGATCGTGAAGCATTTAACGAAAAACGACATGAAAGTGTTTTTCATAAAGTATATGCAAATGATATGTTCAGTGAGGCGCTAGAAACATATAAAGCTAATTTCCCTGAAAGTGTTTATGTTCATCAAAAAGATATTCGTCGAGTAATGGAATTTCCAACTGCAAATATTGTGTTGGGTGGCTTCCCATGTCCTGGATTCAGTGAAGCGGGACCACGCTTAATAGATGATGAGCGTAACTTTTTATATATCCACTATATTAGATGTCTCATGCAAACAAAACCTGAAATTTTTATTGCTGAAAATGTAAAAGGAATGTTAACACTCGGTTGTGGCGAAGCTTTTCGCCAAATCAAGCAAGATTTCGAAGCAGCAGGTTATCGCGTATATGACAAGCTTGTAAATGCAAGGGATTATGGAGTTCCTCAATTAAGGGAACGTGTTTTCTTAGTTGGAGTTCGTGAGGATTTAGATTTTGAGTATGTATTCCCTGAACCAACTCATGGAGAAGGGGAGGGCCTTCTTCCTTATGTGACACTACAAGATGCTATTGGTGATTTAGAAAAACCAATGTTTTGTAAATAGTAATATATTAAAATCTTACTCGGTAAAACATTGTTTATTATTTTATATTTTCTTCCATTAAATTAGCAATTGCATTTGCGTTTTGATCACTAGTTTTTCGTAATCCTTCAATAGTATTGAATTGTCTTTCAATAGAATGGTTTTGATTTAGTTTCCATTTACCTTCAATTCGATTAATTTCAAGTTCAAAACCAACAATTCCTTTCATCAACCCTTGAATAAATTGATCATTTTTAGGCATCTCTGCATTCTCACCATATTTACCTTCGTAAAAACGTACAGTTTGTTCCAGTATCTCTAATAAGCGTTCCTCATTTTCAATGATTTTTACTTTTCCATAAATATGTACAGCAACGTAATTCCAAGTTGAAACAGTATTTGGTTCTCGATACCAAATAGGTGATATATATGAATGTGGACCTGAAAAAACAACCAATACTTCTTTGTTATTCAACGTTTTCCAATGGGGGTTGGATTTCGCCATATGGCTAGTTAAAATAGTATTTTCTCCACCTTTTTCTTCCAATAAAAAAGGCAGATGGGTAGCAAATGGTTGTGCATCAACTTGCGAAAATAGAATACCAAAATTGTTATCTCTTATAAAATTAAATATTTTATCTTATCTTTAACCTCAAATGCTTTTGGTATATACATTAATTCTCATCCTTTCTATAAGTAAACCTCTTTAAAAGGCTATAGTATTAATTTTTTCCTTACTATTTAAAATCCATTTTAAACTTACGAATCAGCATTGTTCAATGATTTTTTAGAAAAATAAGTAAATGGTAAAATGATAAATGAAATAGTTTGGAGGGAAATAGATGAAGATTTTAGAATTTGGAAAAGAGAAAGCTAAAGAAATTACTAATTATAACTCTGTATCTGCATTTTACTCAAAGTTAATGAAAACACAGTCACCTACTAATATGGGTTTTATTAACATTGAGCAAGGAGGAATTGTTGGATACCATAAAGCACCAGTGCCTCAGCTTTTCATAGTAGTAGAAGGCGAAGGATGGGTAGAAGGGGAAGACCAAAAAAGAAAAGCTATTAAAAGTGGTCAGGGAGTATTTTGGAAAAAAGGTGAAGGACATATTAGTGGAAGCGAAACAGGATTAACTGCGTTAGTACTTCAAGCAGAGGAATTGGAAAATCCGTTGAAGTAGAAATTATTAATAAAATGTATTAAAACCATTCGTGGAGGAGAACTTCCCAAATGATAATTGGATGTTTAAGTTAATAGAAAAGGTTTTGCTGTCTCTGTGTTCTTAATTTACTTTGTTTGAACATTGATTTTTTCCACATCTCTAAATCGAAGAAACAAGTCAAAACTGATCACAAAAGATTTTTCTTGAATGATATCAATTAAACGTACATATTCACATTTTCGAACATTGACCAATTCTTTACCGTTCAAGATAGTCACGTCAAAAGAATTTAATGCGTTATTATCACACTTAAATCATGTTTTCTTATCAATACCGTAATCAGTATCATCTTTAGTAATTAACAAAGTTAAAGTGACGCCTTTTTCATCTGGATATTTTTTACTTATATCGGTCGTTGTGAGACCAATCTTTAAATGTTTTGTGTGTTTGTTAAAAACTTATCTGCTTTGAAATTAGTTTCTGTGAAAACCCATGCATTTGCTATAGGCATAGTGCAAAACCTCTTTCTATTAGTTTAATTTTTTATAGTCTTTCTAATACATATTCAAGCCCCTCGAATTGTGCAACTGCTTCATCTATTCCTTGAACTTTTAATTTGCAATTTCCAAAATTAAGAGTAACAGCATGTTCTCTTAATTTGTCTCTATAATCTCCAAGAAACTCAAGATTATCCTCAATGTTACTTATGTTTAATTCGCTTTTAAAATCTTTTAAGAAACAATCAAAACTGTATATATCTGGATATGACCATTTCATGAAAGACAAGTGATAACCTTCAACAAACATAAGCTTGTTCCTCCTCTCTATATTAATTGTGAAAGTATTGCGCAATTAACTTTCTATCTCAATTATGAGGCAAGAGATTTTTAAGAAATAATGGAAATAAATGATATAATGGTTGATAGAATAGCCATATTTTTTTAGTGAGGTGGATTTTAATGCATGACTGGCAAATAAGTGCTATAGAAGAGTTAAAGCAGAGATGGTACACCATAGATGAAGCTATAGAAGAGTTAGGCGAAAATGGAAAAGAAAATATCGAAAACAGATTTTTCGAGGCAAACGGATACTGTAGATTTTGATAAGGAAATTGGCTTTTTAGGGAAACCACAATATAAGGTAGAAAAGACCGGCGGTAGAGGAAGACCTAAAAAACTATATAATCATACAGCAGTAGAAGCGATACGGTCATTTGCATTAAGTGATACGTTTAAGAAAGTGGAAGAAGAACCAATTGATTTCTTTGTAAATAATAAGTGGCGAGATGATATTTCGCTATTTCTATCTGTTTTTTTTTAAAGCTATCAAAACAAGAATATAGATGAAAATGATATTGATAATATTGTAGATAAAACATTAGAAATTGTAGGAAAAGTGATTGTTGAAAAATATTACAGTCTCGCTGGTCAGAATAAGTTTTTGGTGAATCGAAACAAAAAATTAGAAGATACCAAAGAATATTATATTGCCGTACAACGAGGTGTTGAAGAGCGGGCAAATGAATTGAATCGAATTAGCAGGATTATTACTGAAGATATTAATTCCAGTTCTAAACATTTGGTAAGTAAAGAAGTTTATCATTTAAAGCAAACTATACAGGTAAATGAAAAAATAGATAGAATTTTAAAATTGTTGGAGGAATCGCATAAGCGAGGTTTTCGAGAAATTTGATGACAAATACTAGCTTGAAGGTCAATTGAATTAAGAGAAAATGATTCAAGAATTGTACAGCTACAATGAGGATTTATTGAAAGTAATACTTGCGAATGATTTGTTGGAAAATTCGGTTAACTTTTCAGATTACAAAAACAACAGTCATCCAATTGTGTAACCTAATTAAAAGGGAACTTATTTTCGTATAAAATACATTTTTTATATGTTGCAATATTAAATTAAACGCGCTTACAGAAAGAAGGGATCATTTGGGAAAATATAAAAATATAATTACAAAAATCGGTCGTGATAACAAATTAAGTCGGTGTACGGATGATGAAGGAAGAATCTTCGACCGAGAAGAAATTATTAATAGTTGGAAAGAGTCATATTATGAGAGGGTTTCTCGAAATGAAGATGAGATTGGTTTACGCTTACCCCAATTTGGAGCATTATCTGCAATTCGTGCACATTGGGCAACATCAAATTCTCCAGCAACAGTTGTCTTACCTACTGGAACAGGGAAATCTGAAACAATGTATACTACGATAATTTCTGAGAGAATTACTTCAACGCTTATCATTGTACCGTCTAATCTATTGAGGGAACAAATTTTTGAAGGAGCGAGGCATTTTGGTATACTTCCAGAATTAAAAATGATATCAGATGAAATTATTTATCCAACGACTTTTCTTTATAAGTCAAAAGTGAAAGAAGAGGATGAAAATGTTCTGATTGATGCCATTGAGGAGGCTAATATAATTGTTTCAACTCCCGGTATGATTAAAAATATGACTTCTTCAGTTTGGGGTAAACTGCTTGAAAAAGTAGAGGTTGTAATATTTGACGAAGCGCATCATCTTGCTGCTCCCGATTGGGGAACAGTGAGAGAAAGATTTATAGGTAAAAAAATTCTACAATTTACTGCAACACCATTTAGAAATGATGGAAAAAAAATTGATGGTAAGATAATTTTCAATTATGGTTTGGCATTGGCACAAAAAGCTGGTTATTTCAAACCTATCGATTTTTATCCAATTCAAGAATTTGATGAGCGAAAGTCTGACAGGGAAATTGCAAAAATTGCTATAAAACAATTAGATGAAGATTTGGAGAAAGGATATGAGCATGTACTTTTAGCGAGAGCAAACAGCCGAAAACGAGCTAATGAGCTGTATGAAAAAATTTACTCTCAATATAAAAAGTATAATCCAGTTGTTATTCACACTGGTATTCGCCCTGCCCAGAGAAAAGAAAACTTGCAGCAAGTTAAAAGTGGTAAAGCAAAAATTGTAGTTTGTGTAGATATGTTTGGTGAAGGCATTGATATTCCAACACTGAAAATTGCAGCAATTCACGATAAATATAAGTCGCTTCCGATTACACTTCAATTCATTGGACGATTCGCTCGAACAAGTGGCAATAAGCTAGGAAATGCAAAGCTCATTACGAATGTGGCAATGGACGATTTGAAGGAAGCGATTGAAGAGTTATATCATCAAAATTCCGATTGGAATCAACTTCTTAATATCCGTTCAAATCAAGCTATCGATAAAGAAGTTGAACTTAGTGAATTTATTGGTAAGTTTGAAAAAGGTCATGCGAAGGAGATAGATTTATCCCAATTAAAGATAAAAATAAGTACCAGAATGTTTCGATCCTCTTCAAAAAGAACTATTGTAAACGGATGGAAAAAAGTTTTGGACCAAGATAGAACTACACATTTAATAAATGAAGAAGATTCCGTTTATATTTTTATTGAGGAAATTGAAACAAAAGTTGTCTGGTCAGATCAAAAGGATATAGTTCAATACGATTATGATTTTTTTGTATTGTTTTTTGATAAAGACAATGGAATCATTCATATAAACGAAACTGATACTGGAAAGGGAAACCGACTTGTGGATAGTATGTTTCCTGAAGCATCAGCAATTAAGGGAGATTCGATATATCGAAGTTTAGATGGAATTAATCGGTTGATGATTGGAACGTTGGGATTAAAGCAAAAACCTAGCGGAAGGATTAGCTTTAGAATGTTTGCTGGTACTGATATTAAGTCTGGAATTAGTGAGGCTGTTGTATCTGGTTCAACTAAATCTAATTTATTCGGTTATGGTTATCAAGCTGGAGGACGCATTAGTATTGGTTGTTCGTATAAAGGAAAGGTATGGATGCGTTGGATAGAACGGATAAACTTTTGGACAGAATGGTGTCAGAATATTGGGAATAAGATATTGGATGATACTATTGATACGAATAATATATTAAATAATTCGCTCGCCTTAGAAATTATCAAAGAATTTCCAAAAGGTGTCCCTTACAAAATATTGTTACCAGAAATAATAGAAATTTCTAACTCATCAACGAAGCAGTTGTATATTTCTAAAGAACAAAAGGCATTTCCATTCTTTCAAACGGATTTAAAGAATCCTTGTTTAGTTAATGGAAATCTTCGTTTTGAATTTTGGATAAATGAACGGAAATTTGTCTTTGAGCAGATTATTAATGAGACATCATATAGTTTCAAGCAAATCGAAGGTGAAGAGCTAATTGTGAAAGCCGGTAATAAATCTTTTAAAATGACTGATTATCTGTACGAATATTCACCGGAAGTATCGTTCATACAAAGTGATGGAACTATTATTGTAGTTCAAGAAAATTTAAAAACAGTTATCAAACCAAAAAGTAGCATCGATTTGCCATCAGAATCTCTTTTTGCTATCGATTGGAATGGACTTGGAGTCAATATTAAATCTGAATCACAAGGAAGAGCAAGAAAGACTGATTCAATTCAATACGCTACGATACATAATATTGTAGATCAGACATCAGATATTATTTTTGATGATGATGGATCGGGAGAAATTGCAGATGTTGTTTCGGTCAAAATTAATGAGGAACATCGAAAAGTAGTATTTCATCTGTATCATTGTAAATACTCACACGGAGAAAATCCTGGTGCTCGTGTTTCTGACCTATATGAAGTATGTGGTCAAGCCGAAAAATCTATTATGTGGAATGATAATGTCTTAAAAATTGTTCAACGAATGATTGTACGAGAAACTATGAGACAGAGAAACTATGATGAGACTAGGTTTGAGAAGGGGGACTTACACACTCTTCATATGCTAAAGAAGATGGTGAAATCTGGTTTTGAAACAGAGTTTGAAATATCAATTGTTCAACCGGGAGTCTCGATATTAGAAATCACAGATTCAATGAAGCAAATTATTCTGGCAACTGATACTTATTTAAAAGATACTTATGGCTTACATCTAACATGTTATTTTAGTAATTAGATAGAATGGTTGTTTCTAAAAACAATAACACATCTGGTAATCTCTGAAGCCAGGTAAGTAATTAAAATTAGATTCCGCTTAAGCCAGAGGATACAAAGGTGCTAAGCTACCAAGAAGTGTGTGTATTTCTATATTAAAATAGTACTCTAATCAATATATATATGAATGAAGACCACAAACATTATTAACTTATATACAATTAATGATTATCGATCAAAAAAATAATAAATTTGAGGAGGATAATATGAGTTCAATTTATGTGAAAAATTTAATTAATACAGTCATTGAAAAATCGGTAAATAAGTCATGGAATACTGCTGTGTTAGAATGGGAAATTGATGATGTTATTGAAGATGAAGATAATGAATCTTCTTGTATATGTGGTAAAGTGAAAAAAAGCTTTTAGATTCAAAATTAATGTTTATTTAAGTGCGAATTAGTTATATAACGAAACAACTTATATAGTTTCATACTTCTATATCCATTTATAACTTATAAATTCATTAGTATAAAAGGATGTTGAAACTACATTGGCCTTATTCAGAAACAGAAAATAGCAAATAGCAATAGTTAAGTGGTTTTACATGCTCGTATCGATGGAAAAGGACAGACTATGGAAAAGAATTTAATAATAAACTAATTTCAGAAGCCATAGAAACGTTTGGTATACAATATTCAATTAGCATGAAAGGATGTCCTTATGACAATGCCGTTGCCAAAGCGACGTTTAAAGTTTTTAAGACTGAATTCGCAAACAGTAAGCAATTCTCTGCCTTTGAACAGCTGTCTTTTGAACTTAATGATTATGTTCATTGGTTTAATAACATTCGAATTCACGGAACATTGGGTTACAGTCCTCATAAAAGTTGAAAAGTTTAGTGATAGCAATAGTAAATGAGAAAATGGAACATAAAAATATATTCCTTGTTAATCTTAATATAAAGAGTTATAAACATATCTAAAAAAATCACTATTAGAAAAAATATCATAATATATTTATAATAAGAAAGCGAGGAAAAAAATATGAAAGATTATAAGTCACCGCTAGATAACTTGAATAAGCAACAGGCGTTATTAAGAGTTAGTTTAAAATCACCATTAGATAACTTTCATAGGCAACAATATGCTTTTCATAAAAGTCTTAATTCACCACTAGCTGATTTTTACAGAAAGCAAGAATTTCTTAAAGATATTTTAAAATCGCCATTAGATGATTTTCATAAGCAACAAGCATCTTTAAAAGCCATGCTTTCACCAATAGATAATTTATACAAGCAGCAGGAATCTATTTGTGCTAATATCAATAATTCATCATTAACTGGCTTTAGAAAACAGCAACAAGCGTTGCGTGATATTTTTAGACCAAGTTTACTTAATTGGGGTAAGCAACAAGTTTTTATCCAACAAAGTTTAAAATCACCATTAGATAATATCCGCAAGCAACAAAATGAGTTACTTAAAATTCTAGGGAAAAATTCTACTAACTTTTTTTATGAGTTAAGTAAAACGGATACAACTGAATTTTTTGAAACAATAGAAGTACTTGATGATTCTATAAAAGCCAAAGCTAGTAACAATAATCTAAAAATCCCTGTTGCTTCTCCAAATACTGTTACTGAATTAACCGAAGAGCAAGTTCGTAAAATAGTTGACGAAGCAATTCAAGAAGCTGAACTTGCGAAAGAAAAAGAAGAAGGCTATCTAAAAACATTTATGAAAAAGATGATTGAAGGAATGGGAGGAGCAATAGGAGAGGAAATTGGACAATTGATTTTTGCTACTATACTACTTCCAATTTTACATTTCCTTTGGGCATACATTCAAGATAACTTTCATCTATCGATAATAGAATCCCTTCAAGATGTTATTGATAATAGTCATATGGTTATAGGTTATATTAGTGCGAAAAAGTATATTCAAAAAAATGGTCTATTTGATTATAAATACCTCAACGAAATAGCAATCATACAAAAAAATGCAGTTTTAAGAATTACTGATTCCCGAAAAAGCAAAATTATCACTTCTGCTAAAGCCAATACAGTGGTTAATATCATGGAAAAGAAAGGTAATTGGTTAAAAGTGCAAATACCTATGGAAGATGAATACTACGAAGGTTGGATAGAAGAATCGAAAGTTAAAAAATTCAAAAAAGTAAGTTAATGCAAACAATTCACATACTTTTAGATTGAAATTTATTCTACTCAATTATCGAGTCCTTTTATGAAATATGGTAAAATTTATCAATTTATTACTAAAGTAACAATTATAGGCACTTAACAAAAAAATGTTGATAGATAGTATTATCAAAAGTTATCCGTTACCACTTTTTCTATTTTCTAAAAACGTTGCTACGAATAAATATAAAGGGTTAGAAATATTAGAAGGTGTGCAAAGGTTAACAGTAATCTTTGATTTTATAGAAAATAGGATACTATGGAATAAGGAAAAGTTTGATTTATCTGTCTTTCCTGCAGCTAACGAGAATTTAAATAAAGTCTTTGAAATTGACCCTGAAATAGAATTACATAAAAATTTAGATGCTAGGACCTCAAGTGAATTCTTAAATTATCAATTAGCAAAGTACAACATTTGAATCACTTAATGAGGAAGAAATGATAGATGTATTTGGAAGAATAAATTCACAAGGAAGACAATTAAGTCTTCAAGAAAAGAGACAAGCAGGTGTAATTAACGAGTTCAGTGAGATTGTAAGAGAAACTGCTGAAATGATAAGAGTAGATGCATCTAGAGATATATTAGCTTTATATGATATGCCTGAAATTAGTTTAGATGATACACGAATAAATTCAGGATACAAAATAACTATTGAGGATATGTTTTGGTATCAGTCAGGAGTATTAGGAAGAAGTAATATAAGAAACAGTGAAGATGAAGAGATAATAGCAGATTTGTTATGCTCTATTATTATAGTTAGACCTTTTGAAGATAGTAGAGAAAATTTAGATTTGTTATACGATGAAACTTCTAAACTTTAAAATTAGTAGGTGGAGGTATTAATTTGAAAAGAGAAATGTATTACCCTTATATTTCACGGGTTTGTATTGAAAACTTCAGGAATTTTCAATCGTTAGATGTACAATTAACTGGCAAGCAGATAATTATTGGAGAAAATAACGCTGGTAAATCTAATTTAATTAGGGCAATTCAATTAATATTAGATCCAAGCTTATCTGAACAAGAAAGATACTTAAAAGAAACTGACTTTTTTGATGGTATACCCAAACCATTTGAAAATGGAATTGAAATCAAAATTGTTATTGAAATTAAAGGTTTTGAGCATAATAAGCAATTAAATGCATTATTATGTGATGCCTTAGTTTCTAAAAATCCTATAGTTGCGAGACTTACATATAAATTTAAAAAAATTGATCCAGTAACAAATGAATATGGATTTGTTATTTATCAAGGTGAAGATGAAACCATAAAATTTGGCTTTAGAGAAAGGAAAATTCTAAATTTTATGGTTATTGATGCTATAAGAGATGTTGAATCAGACTTAAAGAGCGAAAAAAATCTCCTATAAAAAAATTAATAAATAACTTAGAAATCTCAGAAGAAAAATTAGAAGAAATTTCTAGAACTATGAAAGAAAATAATAATGAAATTCTAAAAATACAAGAGATTAGTTTGTTATTGTCCACTATAAATAATAGTTTGAAAAAAGTGAGTAATAAGAATAATGATTTAATAATTGATTTACAAACAAATAATATTAATCCTTCAAAAGTGCTAAGTAATATTAACATCACAGTTGGAACTAGGGGAAGAGATATAAGAGATTCTAGTCTAGGGTTAAATAATTTAATTTATCTTTCTTTATTGATGATGCAACTTGAAGATGATACTGTACCTAAGGTGTTAAGTGAAAATAAAATGGATGTGATAAAGGAACTTGAAGATGAGGAATGTGAAGTTTTAGATGATTGTTTTGAAAAAAGTGGAGATAAGTATATTTTAAAAAGTGATATTCAAAAAGAGAAGTATAATGAATTATATAAGTTCTTTGATATCAACAGAGATAGAGAAGCATCTTTTACGCTTCTAGCAATCGAAGAACCAGAAGCACACTTGCATCCTCGATACAAAGAACAGTTTATAAAGAAGTAATGAAAGAAAACACATCAATTTTAATTTCAACCCATTCACCTTTTATTACTTCAATTGCACCTATAGACTCAATTGTTCATCTTATTCCATCTAAAGAAAGTGGAACAAAAGGTTATTCTGCTGCAAATATTCAACTTACAGATAGACAAAAGTTAGATATGCAGCGTTATATCGATGTCAAAAGAGGAGAAATGTATTTTGGTAGAGGAATAATTTTAGTAGAAGGGATTGCAGAAGAATATCTGATTCCGAAATTTGCGGAGCTATTGGAAATACAATTAGATTTAGAAGGAATAATTTGTTGTAATATTAATGGTACGGATTTTAAACCCTACCTGGTTTTTTTAAGGGAGTTAGGGATTCCTTATGTTGTTATTACAGATGGTGATTATTACTATCATGAAGATGAAAAGAAAATTTTTAATGAAATGCATTCTAAATCAAATAAAGGTATTGGATATGATGGTAATGATCGATTTGTCAAAATTAATGAAGAATTGAAAATAATTGATTTAGACGAGATTCAAACAGCTTTAGAAAGTGATGATAAATGGAATGAATTGGATAAAATATTCCGTGTGAATCATGTTCATATAGGAGAATATACGTTAGAAGTAGATATGATGAATAAAATAGCTACACACAAAGAAAGTAAAGAAAAATTATTTAATTTATTTGATTTGATGACAGCTGGGGGAGATCTTCATAAAAATAAATTTAAAAGTAACTTTAATACAAAGAGATATAATAAGTGTTTAAATCAAATAGAGGGGAATACATCTAAAATTGGTAAAGGAAGGTTTGCACAATCATTATCTAATATATGTGATAAGAACTTCATACCATTATATATAGAAAATGCTTTAAAGGATATCCGCAATCAAATAACATCTCAAAAAGAGGTTAAATTATGAATATTCTAAATAAAAAACTTAACCAATTGGATGATGTTCAAAGGCGAGCTTACGAGAGCAATAAAAATACAATTATTAGTGCAGGGCCAGGTAGTGGTAAAACAACTTTAATAACACTAAAAATAGCTAAGTTACTATCCGAAATTCCACTACCTAGAGGATTAGCTTGTATAACATTTAAGTTGCCACGCGTACTTTTAATGAAAAAGTAGCGCGGAAAAACCTGATGTGGCGGGGGTTTGAAGAAGATGTCTTCTATGTCCCACCGTTTCCATAACACAAACCATATAATTAAAAAGAGTGCCAAACTCCTTAATACAAGGATTTTGGCATTCTTTTTATATTAGTAAGTTTCAATTTTAAGTGTTAGCCTTGAGATCACTTTTTGAACTTACCAGTTACGTCCATATAACGTCCATTGTCGTTTTAAATTTATATGTACAAGCTGTTTCTGCACTTTTTAATATTAAATCCTGCATGCATCCACAGATCTTGTGGCGTAATATCTAACGATAAATCTCTGCCAACAATTCCTGATTTTTCTCACGGAATTTTTCGTTGTGTGAAGAGACCATTGCGTAGCTGTCGGCTTCGGGTTCGATGTATTTTTTGACGCTGTTGACCGCTAGTACGGCATCGTTGAATGTACCAACGAGTAAGTATACTTTATCGTCGTAAGAAACGATATCGCCGACGGCAAAAATTCCAGGTGTTGTTGTTTTGCATTGGCCGATGCTTTCGAAGAGTTGACTTTCGTTGCGTTTTGGTGCAATGCCTTCCTCAAATTCTAGAGAAACTTCACGGTTATAGCCATGGCATATTAAAATGTCATCCATCGTGATGGTTTGAATTTCACCATTTTGAACGATGTCTACTGATTCGATAGCTGTTTTTTGTGTATTCGCATGTAGTTTTTGGATTTCAGTATTGAGTAAAATGTCGACGCCATGATCTTTTAATTTGTTGACTTGAGATTCATGCGCTTTTAATTCGTCACTGCGATAAATAACGGTTATTTTTTTAGCGATAGGGAGTAATTCAACTGCCCAGTCGATCGCAGCGTTGCCTCCACCAGAGATCAATAATTCTTTGCCACGGAAACGTTCCATGCCATTGATCGTATAGTGTAAGTTGGTCATTTCATATTTTTCGGCACCATCGATTTCTAGTTTAATAGGTTGGAAGATGCCACCGCCAATTGCAATGATGACTGCTTTTGAATAATGTTTTTCTCCAGATTCAGTCGTAATGATAAAGAAGTTATTTTTCTTTTCAATCCATTTGACTTTGGAATTCAGACATACAGTTGGGTTGAATGTCATTGCTTGTTGAACTAAATTTTTTAAAAAGACTTCACCTTGAATGGGTTGTTGACCACCGACATCCCAAAGCATCTTTTCTAAAAAGATATTCACTTTTCCGCCAAGTTGAGGATGGAATTCAATAATTTTCGTTTTCAAATCCCTCATGCCACTATAAAAGGCGCTATATAAACCTGCAGGACCTCCGCCGACAATTGTTACATCATATAAATCCATATTGTACACTCCTACTCATATACTTCTATTATGATAATGATAATCCTTATCAATTAAAAATGCAAAACAAAGTTACATTAAACGATGATATTTCCTTTAGATGGGTTTTAGTCTAGGATATTACCATTTTTTTATTGACATTTTAAAGATTGAAAGTTATATTTTTATAAGTGATAAAGATTCTCATTATCAATCATTCAATTATTAGAGGAGTGTAACAAATGAAGAAAATGACAAAAGTACTGCTATTTGCAATTATGTCTGTTCTAGTACTTGCATTAGCAGCTTGTTCAGATGATTCTTCAAAAGAAAAATCATCAAGTGATACAAAGTCTGAATCAGCAGATGGTCAATATCCAATCGAGATCAAACACGCATTCGGAACAACAACAATTGAGAAAAAACCTGAACGTGTTGCAACGATAGCATGGGCAAACCATGACGTAGCATTAGCATTAGGTGTCGTACCTGTTGGTTTTTCAGCAGCCAATTACGGCATTAAAGATATCAAAACAGGTATCTTACCTTGGACACAAGAAAAATTAGATGAACTAGACGCTAAAAAACCAAACGTTTATCAAGATACAGATGGTCTAGATTACGAAGCAATTGCTGATTCTAAACCAGATGTCATTTTAGCAGCGTATTCTGGAATTACTGAAGAAGAGTACAATAAATTAAGCGAAATTGCTCCAGTAGTTGCATATAAAGATCAACCATGGGTAACTTCATGGCGCGACCAAGTGAAATACGATTCAATGGGTATGGGCATGGCAAAAGAAGGCGAACAGTTGATCAAAGATACTGAAAAGAAAATCGCTGATACTGCTGCAAAATATCCAGATGTTAAAGGTAAAAAAGCCGCTTTCGGTATGTTCAATACAACAGATTTATCTAAATTCTACATTTACACACCATCAGATCCACGTGGTGAAATGTTAGAAGAAGTTGGAATGGAATATCCTGAAGGTATTAAAAAACAAATTAAAGATGATAGTGGTTTCTATCTTGAATTAAGTGCAGAAAATGCAGACGTATTAAATGATACAGAAATGTTAGTTGTATACGGTGACGATACGACATTAAAAACACTTCAAAAAGACCCTATTTTAGGTAAAGTTCCGGCAATTGAAAAAGGTAACGTTGTTGTAATTGAAGACAATACACCTTTAGCTGCTGCTGGTACACCAAGCCCATTATCAATTCAATATACAATTGATGACTATTTATCTAAAATCTCAGACGTTGCAAAAAACGTTAAATAATAATGAAAAATATTCTTGAAAAAGAAAATAAGCAAAGGTTACTACCAAAGCATTTAGCAAAGGTAGTAACCCTTTTGCTCATTTTGCTCATTGTTAGTATTTGTATGTCTCTTGCATTTGGTTCTCGTACAATCGGTCTAGATGGGCTTATAGATGGCTTGTTTCATCCTTCTATAGAAAGTCATGAAGCAAGCGTTGTGCGACAACGTATCGCAAGAACGATATTCGGTTTAATATGTGGGGCAGCTCTCGGTGTATCTGGGGCACTGATGCAATCTGTCACACGAAATCCAATTGCAGACCCAAGTATTTTAGGTGTCAATACGGGTGCATCTTTATTTGTTGTTTGTGGGATTGCTTTTTTAAGCATTCATTCACCAAGTGATTATATTTGGTTAGCAATTGTTGGTGCGATGTTGACGGCAGTATTTGTCTTTGGAATTGGCTCTATGGGTGCAAGTGGAGCTACACCACTGAAACTCGTATTGGCTGGAGCCGCGACGACAGCTATTTTATCTTCACTTGTAACAGCTATTTTAATACCACGTACGAATGTTATGGATCAATTCCGTTTTTGGCAAGTTGGAAGTGTAGGAGCTGCCAATTGGGATTCAGTTCATATTTTTGTTCCGTTTTTGATTGTTGGTGTTGTGATAGCGATTATAGTAGCACCTGCATTGAATGCATTAGCACTCGGTGACGAAGTGGCGACAGGCTTAGGCGTGCGCACAGGAGTTATTCGCATGTTAGCCGCTTTTGCTGGTGTTTTACTTTGTGGGGCAGCGACGGCGTTAGCGGGTCCAATCGGATTTATCGGTTTACTTGCTACCCATTTGATTCGATTAGTTGTAGGATCGGATGTTCGTTTCCTTATTCCTTTAGCGGCATTGTCTGGCGCTATCATCTTGTTAATTTCGGATGTATGCGGTCGATTCCTTGGTAGTCCGGGCGAATTAGAAGTTGGGATTTTAACAGCCTTTATCGGCGCACCAATTTTAATACTAATTACTATGAAAGCGAAAATGCGTACAATATGATGAATGAAACGATGAATAAAATTATAAAAGCAAGAAAAAAACGCCGAAATCGCTATGTAGGTGTTACGATAATTTTAGCTATTATTGCCATTGGTTTGTGCTGTACGATGATGATGCTCGGGAATACGATTTATCCTGTAGCAGATGTAATAGATGTTTTACTTGGTGAGACTATTCCAGGAGCTTCTTTTGCTATTAACGAAATTCGTTTGCCACGAACAGTAGCTGGTTTATTTGCAGGTTTTGCTTTTGGGGCAGGGGGGTATATTTTCCAAACGATGCTGCGTAATCCATTAGCTAATCCAAATGTCATTGGGATTACAACCGGCTCTAGTGCAGCAGCTGTTTTTTGCATTATCGTTTTGCATACGAGCAGTACGGTTGTTTCACTTGCTGCCGTTGTCGGTGGGCTTGTAACGGTTGCTATCATTTATGGGTTGTCAAAAGGAACATCTTTTTCTATCGGTCGATTAATATTGATTGGTATTGGAATTCAAGCAATGTTAAATGCATTTATTTCGTATTTAATGCTAATAGGAAAAACGAATGACTTACCAAATGCTTTACGTTGGTTAAGTGGAAGTTTAAATGGGGCAGAGCTCGAATTGACATATCCATTAATCATTGCAATCGTGCTTGTAACACCTGTGCTCATTTATTTTGCGAAACATCTTGAAATGCTGGAGTTAGGCGAACAAGCTGCGACTTCTTTAGGGGTCAATACCAATAAGACCCGCGTCATTTTAATGATTAGTGCAGTATTAATCATCGCTTTAGCTACAGCAACAACCGGTCCAATTGCGTTCGTAGCCTTTTTAGCAGGACCTATTGCTCAACGCCTTGTTGGGGTTGGGTTTTCGAATATTCTTCCAGCAGGTTTAATCGGGGTTATTTTAGTGTTAGGTGGGGATCTAATTGGTCAGTTTGCCTTTGAAACCCGCTTTCCGGTTGGCGTTATTACAGGGATTATCGGTGCACCATATTTAATTTACTTGCTAATTCGTATTAATCGAAAGGGAGATATTTAATGACAACTCATACATTTGAAACGAAATATATTCAATCAGGATATGAAAATAAAATGATTTTAAACGACGTCAACTTATCAATTCCGAGTAATAAAATTAGCATTATTATTGGTGCTAACGGTTGTGGTAAGTCGACATTACTAAAAACAATGGCACGTTTAATAAAGCCAACAGGTGGGGAAGTGCTTTTAGATGGTAAATCCATTCATAAAATGGCACCTAAACAATTGGCAAAAGTGCTAGGGCTACTTCCTCAATCACCAATCGTTCCAGAAGGTATTACGGTAGCAGATCTCGTTGGTCGCGGTCGTTTTCCTCATCAAAGTGTGATGAAGGGTTGGTCAAAAAAAGATTATGAAGCAGTAGCAGAAGCATTAGAAATGATGAATATTACCGAATTTGCAGACCGTAATATCGATGAACTATCAGGTGGCCAAAGACAACGTGTTTGGATCGCGATGGCATTAGCACAGCAAACGGACATTTTGTTTTTAGATGAGCCAACAACGTATTTGGATATTACGTACCAAGTAGAAATTTTAGATTTACTAACAGATTTAAATAAAAAGTATGGTACGACAATTGTAATGGTGTTACATGACATTAACTTGTCCGCACGCTATGCAGATTATTTGTTTACAGTGAAAAATGGTCATCTCATTGCAGAAGGAAAACCAACTGAAATTTTAACTGCTGATTTGATAAAAGAAACCTTCCACTTAGATTGCCAAGTGATTAATGATCCGGTCTCTAATACACCACTAATCGTACCGATTGGCCGTCATCACGCTAAAGCAAAAGAGTTGGAACAAAGCGTAAATACAAAAGGTGACTTGCTTTTGCGTTAGTAAGCGGGCTGACAAAATATCTGCCAAAACAAAAAACACCTTCAAAGGATATACATTCTTTGGAGGTGTTTGGTGTTTTTTCTATAAATTAATTGAGTTTTAGCCAAATTAAGGACAAAGTTATTCAACAATAGCGTTTGATTGTTGATTTAAGTCTCAAATAATTCACCTTCAAGTGCAGCTATATACCTCTTTGCAGATAATTGAACTCTTGATTGAGCATCTGTTGATATGACTCGATGAAAGGCATCAAACAATTTATTAAACTGGATTGAGTTTAATTGTTGAGCCATTCGCTTAACGGTATTCGTGGGTAATGGGATAAAATTTGGATAACTGTACATAAAAGTAACCCATTGTCGATCTGCAACAACTCGAACAATATCACCAACAAGTAGAACGCTATTTGTTGAACTATTCCATTCTAAAACGGTAGCCCCTTTAAAATGTCCACCTATACGATGTAAAACAATACCATCATGCAATTTTAATGTATCGCCAGCCCAGAAGATAATATGTTTACTTGGCCTAGTCACCCATTCTTTGTCATCCTCATGAATATAAATGGGAGCATTAAAAGCTTCTGCCCATTCAACTTGAGTCGAGTAATAATGTGGATGGGATAGGGCGATTGCTTGGATTCCACCTAATTCTCGAACCTTAGAAATGGTTTCTTCATCAATATAAGTAATGCAATCCCAAAGTACATTGAAATCTTTGTTCTGAATTAAATACGAATTTTGGCAAATGAAGGAGTAGTTTTAATACTATGTAAACCTTCCACTTCTGTAGTAAATTCATTCTTATATTGTTTTGAATGAACAAGTTGTTCTAAAGTTGTCCAAGATTGTCCATTAACACTCACATATTGTCTATCTTCTGTACAAATTTTGCACTCTTTAGGTTCTGTAGAAGATAGATCATGCTGGACCCCACACGTCTCGCAAATATAATAGTTCATAAAAAGCTCCTTCCAAATACGCTATAAAATATGGTTTTATATACTTATATTGTATTTTTTAAAGTTTATATTTACTATCATTCTTTGGGCTGAATATCTATTAATGGGTAAATGATTGTTTATTATAATAGCTATTTATATCTTTTTATCTGTTCTAAATCTTTTCTAAAATCACTTATATAAGTGTAATCTGAAATATAACCAAGAAAATCTGCAAACTCATTTCCTTTTTCATAGAATGTTTCGATAAATTCTTTAGTATCACTAACTAATAGCTGTTCATCTACTGATAAGAGTAAATTACTTTTATTTTTCTTTTCAAACTTAATTTCGATAGGTGTATTAGGAAAATAAATTTCACCTACTCCATTTTCTAAGAAATTTTCTAATGCATTTTTATAAAAATACCATAATGAATCAATTTCATCATATGCTTCAAAATCTTCAATTTTTCCAACAACACCGTTTTCAAAAACAATAACACCATCTAAATTTAATAACCCATTTTCAAAAACAACTTTTTTTATTGCGATAATTTCCTTTATTTCTTCTTTCTTTTCAATATTAATAAACTTATCTTCTTCTTGAAAATGAATGAAAGTCTTAATATTCATTTAATAAGTACTCCTTTATTTTTCACAGGATATAGTTGATGAAAATGCCTTTTTTTCTTTGATACTATTATAAACTCATTCCAACAAATACAAAGATTAATAAACTAATTGCAAATAATAAATACGCAATCTGAATCAGGATATACATTGTCACTTCAATGGTCGTAAGTTTTCTTTGTTTTTTCGTTTTTGCTAAATATTGAAAATAAAAAGAGGAACTTATTATTAGCGCTACAATGGCGATGGTTCGTAATATTTCTGCGAGTAAGATCAAGCAAATCAACACCTTCACGATAAACTTTAACTTTTATACGGTTGAAACAAATTTAAGTTTCAGAGAAAGAAAATTGCCTCGATGTAACAAGGAATCAATAAAGGTTCAATTTCTTCTTTCGTATCGAAGAAAGGGAGAAAGGTATTTCATGATGCCTTTCAAGTTATGATACTATGGAGAAAATTCGTTTATTACTAGATGATTTACTTGATTGTAATTTAAAATATGCCAGTTACCCTCAGCAAATCGGATTGTAGAGATGCAGGCATTTGCTAATACCGTTTTTCCAGAACCAATTTCATTGTTTGAAATAACTGCTAAAATAGTATTTATGACAGCACCGTGAGCTACTAAAATAAGTTTTTTAACATCTTGTTCTGATTGGATTTTTTGGAGTCCCAACATAACTCGCTCTAATAGAAACTCTCTAGATTCTTGATTTGGATATTTTAAATCTGGATATTTAGTAATTCTTTCTTCTTGAGTTAAGCCTTCTGCATCACCATAACTTCTTTCGATAAATTGAGACATTTCTATAATGGGAATATGATTTCTCTCTGAAATAATTTGAGCGGTTTGTTTTGCACGTTTTAGAGGACTAGTAATGATAAGTTCGTAAGATGATTCACGCAAATAATCTGCACATGCATTTGCCTGAATAATTCCTTTTGAATTTAGTCTAATGTCTGTATGTCCTTGAAGTTTACCAAGTTTATTCCAATCAGTTTCACCATGTCTTACTAAACAGATTTCCATAATAATTCATCTCCACCTAAAATGATATGATTATAATCTATCAGGTAAAAAATTCAAATACATTTCCAAAGCATTGTTATGCTTTCTTAAAACTTCAATTGTTTTACGATTAGGTTCTACAAAGATGATTGGGTAATCGATTTCGTCTAGCTCTGGATTTACAGAAAACGCAAGCATTTCTTTGTCGGTAGAAAACTGAGCATTTACGCCCTTTTTGTTTCCTCTGGCATCTAATCTTATCCATTTATTTAAGGATATTATGTACACTGCGTTTAATGCATGTATACAATATCCTTTTTCAGGTGTATCAAATAACATCAAACGTTGATAACAAAAACCTGTTGGAATCCCTTGTGAACGTAGTAGTGCAGCAAGTAGATTTGATTTAGCATAACAAATACCTTTTTGATAACTCAAAACTTCTGAAGCATGACAAGTGACTAATTCATCTTGAATATCCCATGAATGTGACACTTCATCGCGTACAAATTCAAATGCATTTTGTATTTTTTCTACATCTGTTTGATTGGTTTTAAATAGCTCTTCTGCTTTTCTTTGAATGATAGGGTTTGAATAATCTACTTCATTAGATTCTTGTAAATAGTCATTGATATTATCTGATTCTAAAGTAAATTCCATAGATACCTCCATAGATAAATCTTGTGTGAATTATTTTTAATATTACCATTATTTTGATAATATTATAATCTAATAGTTGCGAATTCTTTTAAGAAAATGTTTATAACATAAACTCGGAGGTAAATGATGAAACGATTTAGTAAATGGTCTTTCGGATTACTGATTGTAGGACTCATATTGTTTGGCCTCAATTTGGGAATGGAGGGTTATTCTGAACCAATTATGGTTTTAGGTTTGTTTTCCTTTATTATAGGGATTGTATTAAGTTTTATAGCTATTATAAAACATGAAGAAGGAACTTTAAAATTCATGTCACTTATTTTGTCCTTTGTATTGTTGTTTTGGATTACTTGGTTTGAACCACTTCAGCTTGTTCGAATTTTTACTTGGGTGAAAAATATCCTTTAATTAGGTATAAATTTAATTCTAGTCTTTTTCAAGGTACCAATCCGTCTCCAGCATGGATAGCAACATAATCCGTCCCCATTGCGTCCCCATTGCATTAGATAGTTTGACACATCTAGATTTCCCACCATTTTTAAAGTAATGTTCGTAAAATCTCCCAAATAACTGCTACAGCTAAAAAAAGTTTTTGCATGGGCTTAAAATAACTATCTTAATAATCGTTTACAAAAGGAACTAATAATTTCGTCTAGTTCTAACAAGTAAAATAAACACCTCAATATATAGATTATTCTAAATTTCCATTATACTTTTACTGGTTGTCAACTCAAATAGATTAACATACTTATATGATAAAAAAGGAGTTGTATACGATGAAAATCTTATTAATTCGGCATGGGGAATCAGAGGCGGATCTTTTGAATGTACATGAGGGAAGAGCCGATTACTCATTAACTAAAAAAGGACAAGATCAAGCGTTATGTATGGCTATTCGTGTAAAAAAAGAATTCAATGTTGAAAAAATTTGGTCTAGCACATTAAAAAGAGCAGAGGAAACGGCTAAGGTATTAAGAAAGCAAATAGGTTGTGAGATTGAATTCTTGGATGAACTTCAGGAACATAATAATGGAGATTTAGCAGGAAAACCATTTAGCGAAGTTAAGCATCCAGTGAATCTACTTCCTCATGAAAAGGTGGGAACGTTTGGTGAAAGTAAAATTGAATTCCGCATGCGGGCAGAACAAGTTCTCTCTAGGATCTTAGATAAGAGTAAAGGCTTTGAGGAAATAGCGATTGTTTCTCATGGGGGAATGATTTCTCGTATTATTGAAAGTTTCCTGCAACTTCCTGTCATACATAATAGCTATTTTCTAACAGGTGATACAGGTATTCATCTATTAGAGATAAACAAGGAAGGACGTTTAGTTTTATTTACAAACAATACAAATCATCTCTTAACTATGGATAAGCAGTAGATTATTTGAAAGTGAGTAGGGTATTGGTTATAGGTTTTTGCCAATGGAACTGATTAAATAGCTTATAGAACATCTGAAAGGGAAAGGATAATTTAAAAATATTTCACATAGAATATTGGGGAAGATAGTCTATCTCGTTTTTAGTAGCTTTATCCAGTGATATTTTTACAAAATTGATAGGTGATAAAGTAAAAGGGGAGATAATATATGGGGATATTTTTTATCATTTTTTTCTTAACGGTACTAGTATACATATTTTTTAGTTTGTACCTTTCTTTCATCAACATAGACAAGTATGTTGAAAACCTTCAAATGTTAAGAAGATTCTTTTATGCTATTTTTGTTGTAGGTATATCAATAGGATTAATGTTAGAGAAAATCAATTTAGATGATTGGAAGCAACTCTTAGAATTGACTGCTCTATTTGTTTTTATCGATTTAGCAGTATTCCAAACACCAGATATTTTAAAAATTTGGAATGCAGAATTTAAACATGATCATTATATTCGTAAAATTATCAAGAAAAATGAGGAAATTATTAGCTATAACTCTCAAAAGGTTGAATGTTTTACTGATATTGTTCTGAATAAGAGTACTAATTACTTAAATAATATCCCTTTACATCTTAAATTTGATGATTATAAAGAAGATTTGAAAAAATTCCTAGAATTTTACACCGGTACTTTTCAAATAGATTTGGCTATATTTGAATTTGAAAGCGGATTAAATGCTAATTTAGAAGACCTTCATAGTAACTTGGATATTAAACAAGCATTTACCCGTATTGAACAATGCTACAATAAGACCATAGTAGATGGAGAATGGAAGCTGTTTTTGGTACAAGAATTATTAGATGGGAAAGCGATAGAACTTCACAATAAAAAGGAAGTTAGTTCTTCAGACAATTTTAAAGATAAAAAGGTATTTATCATCCCTTTTTATGGAAGAAAATATGATATTCTCATAGGAATAAGCTCAACATTTATTGAAGTCGATGGAATAGATGCCTCTCATATTTTAAACTTAACACAAATATTTGATTGGTATATGGATTAATATTTTTAGTAGTACTATAATTAGGATATAGAATCCAAAGGAGGGAATGATTATGGAAACATATAAAGAAACAAAAACTCCTATCCCGGTTCAAGAAAAAAGTAAGCCAAATATTCGAAGAAAAAACTATTCTACCGATCAACATAGACCTAAAATGACTGTGAATGTTTCAGAATCATTTAATTCAGTTCATAACCTAAACAAAAAGGCGTTGCGTATACTAGCAAAAAGAGCATAAATAGAAGGAGATGTAAGGAATGACCCTTTACATCTCTTTTTTGTTATAAAGATTACCAAATCTGGACAAAATATAGATAATAATTTGAACAGAGGAGAATGTACAATGCCTTTTGAACGCAATAAAGCAAAGTCAAATAAACATAAACCAAAAATGTCAGTATCTAATGTGATGAAGAATTCGATTCATGAGGAAAATCAAACTGTACTAAATATATTGGATGAAAGAGAAAAGAAAAAGAAGAAAAGTGGATTATTTAAACGATGGGATTAAGCCTACCTTAGAATAGATAGGCTTTTTTGTTTGTATTAATCTATATTTCTTTATTTAAAACCTGATAAACCAATTGACGTGCTTCATCTGCTGACTTGGTATTCATTAATTGGTTTCTTAGTTCAGCTGCGCCACTAAATCCACGAACATAGATTTTGAAGAAGCGATGAAGGTGTGTATATGGACGAGGCACTGATTCTAAATATTTTTCGTAAAGATCCAACTGTAATAGTAATAGATTGAGGAATTCCTCAACACTATGTTCTTTTGGTTCTTTTTCAAAAGCAAATGGATTAGTGAAGACACCACGGCCAATCATAACACCATCAACACCGTATTGTTCGACTAATTTTAATCCAGTTGCACGGTCAGGGATATCCCCATTAATAGTTAACAGTGTGTTAGGAGCGATTTCATCTCGTAATTTTTTTATTTCCGGTATTAGTTCCCAGTGCGCATCTACTTTACTCATTTCTTTTCTTGTACGAAGGTGAATAGTTAGATTTGCAATATCTTGTTTTAACACATGTTCTAACCAATCGTGCCATTCTTCAATATCAGTGAATCCTAATCTTGTTTTTACACTAACAGGTAGGCCACCTGCTTTTGCGGCTTGAATAATTTCAGCTGCTACATCAGGATGGTTGATCAATCCAGATCCTTTTCCGTTACCTGCAACGTTAGGTACTGGGCATCCCATGTTAATATCAATACCACGGTAACCTAGCTTTTTCATCCCGATACTCATTTCTTCAAAAAATGCTGGTTTATTACCCCAAATGTGTGCGACAATCGGTTGTTCATCTTCAGTAAACGTTAAACGACCACGTACACTTTCTTTACCTTCAGGGTGACAATAACTATCGGTATTAGTAAACTCTGTGAAAAATACATCAGGTTTTCCAGCTTTACTAATGACATGGCGAAAGACAACATCTGTGACATCTTCCATTGGTGCTAATATAAAAAACGGCTTCGGTAAATCAAGCCAAAAATTATCTTCGTTGTTCATATGATCTTCTCCTTGTGAAACTTCTATAAATGATTCAAGTAAATTCAAATAGTTTACCATCATAAATAGTATCATTTTATGTCGTTTGATGCACAGAATTTTTCATATTATGTTTGAAGAGTCATACAAGTATCATCGATAGAATCCTTCATTATATTAAGGTTTGATACCATTAGGCGGTGAATTATTTTAGTAAGTTTTTAATGTTTTTATTGATTTATTCAAGGTTAACAGTACATTAATGAGGATTACTTCAGTAAAATAAGGTATATTATATGTTGAGTAGATTCTCTTTGACAAGAAAAGTAGGTGAATACAGTGGGAAAATATCAATTAGATAGCAAAGGTAAGGCAGCTGTGACAAAGTATCACGAAAAAAACAAGCCTACCCAATTTGATAAAAAGCAGCAACTTGAAAAAATACGTGCAGAGTATTTGAAAAAGAAGCAAAATCAAACTGATAAATAATATGAATGAAAACATAGGAAGCCGAAATTTCCTATGTTTTTTTATAGAAAGTATTTTTAAAATTGATATAGAGTTTACTCTGTTACAAATTACTCGTCATCGGGTGTATTTTTCGAAGAATTAATAAGAGACAAAGGATATTAAATTGTAATGTAGAACAAGTAAGTAAAAGTATTTTGGGAGGTAATGTATGATAGTAGATTCGTGGTTTACGGTGCAACAGATTGATTGTAATACATATGCAATAAGTGAATATGGACATTGGGAGAAAGTACACTCATTTTTATTATTGGGTAATCAAAAGGCGGCACTAATTGATACTGGTCTTGGAATTGATAATATAAAGAGAATCACTGACCAATTGACTACTTTATCGATTGACGTTATCACTACCCATGTACATACGGATCATATCGGAAGTCATGGAGAATTTGAGCGGATTTTTGTTCATGAGGATGATAAAGATTGGTTAGTGAATGGAATAAAAGGCTTATCAATAGAACAAATAAGAAAGGATATTAGTAGAGATATAACATTGCCTCTTCCTAGTAATTTTAATGCAGACACATATCAACCATTTCAAGGGGAGCCTACGGATTTGTTAGTTGATGGTGATGTAATTAAATTGGGTGATCGAAAATTAATCATCTATCATACTCCTGGACATTCTCCTGGTCATATTTGTGTTTTAGATGAAAAAAATGGTTATTTATTTACAGGGGATTTATTATATGATGAAACCCCTATATATGCTTTTTATCCCTCCACAAACCCTTCTGATTTAGTTAATTCATTGGAAAAAATTTCAGACATACCTAACATATCGATGATTTACGGTTCACATAATACTTTAGGACTTGAACCGATCATTTTAAAAGAAGTAAAAAGGGCAGTTAAGTTTTTGAGAGAAAATGAACTTACTAAATTCGGTACAGGAATCCACAAATTTAATGGTTTTAGTGTGCAGTTTTAATGGTTCTGATTAATGGTGTAAAGTATATTTTTTAGTTAAGTGGGTAAATAACTTAAAGAGGTAACTTGTTTATGACCAATACTTTATCCAGCAGGGGGGAACCGTTTGAAAGCTGTAACTTATCAAGGTGTAAAAGATGTGAAAGTAAAAGAAGTTCCAGATGCAAAAATAGAGAAGCCTGATGAGCTTGGCGTTTTCGATTTCTCACAAATAGCATTTGTAAAAGGTTTTTATGTATCTAAAAAAATTAAGCCTTTTTATGTTTAAAGAAAAGTTTTAATAGCTCTACTATTAGTATGAAAGCAAAGCTAATACCATAGTAAATTGCATAACCTGGATGGTCATCTTTATATGCAGAAAAGGAAAAAATGATAAGAAAAAGTGCTGTAAATATTGAATAATACTTTGTCATGTTAAAACCTTCTATACATTTTTTGTTAATTATACCATAACTGTATTTTGGAACATGCTAAATAGGTGATGAGTAAGCAATGTTCCAAAATCGATTTCTACTCATAATGAAACCAAATAAAGAATAAGTTTTTAGTATCAAAATTGTTGGATTTGGGGGATGTAGTTGTTCATTCAAGGAGACTTGCTTTCTATTCTACAGTTAGGTACGGGGCTATTTTGGATCATTACATATATTTTAATTATTATACGTGGGTTTCTAGATAAAAGTTATGGTATGCCGATGGCGGCTCTTTGTGCCAATATAGCGTGGGAGTTCATCTATACCTTTGTGTTTCCGCATTCCGGGCCACAAAAAATCATTACGCTCATTTGGTTTTTACTAGATGTTATCATTTTGATGCAATATCTATTGTATGGACCAAAAGAGAAGAAGAAGGGTATTTCAGAAAGATATTTCTATTCCTCATTTTTCATAACACTTGTATTTAGTTTCCTGATCATCATGGCGATGGCATTTGAGTTTAATGATATCGAAGGGAAATACGCTGCATTTGGGCAAAACTTAATGATGTCAGGGTTATTTATTTCTCTATTATTAAGTAGGGAAAATAGAAGCGGCCAATCAATTAGTATTGCAATTTTTAAAATGCTTGGAAGCTTATGTGCAGCCATCGCATTTTATATTTATTTCAGAACCAGTCTCATTACAATACTTTCAATTGCTACGTTAGTATACGACTTGATTTATATTTTACTTTTGCGAAAGTTTTATAGAAGGAAAAGATGATAGAAAGAGAATAGTGCACGTACGTTTTTCGAAGCTTTAAAGTTTGCATTGATTTAGCGGCATTAGTGATTAGTATTCTGTCATTTAACCATAAAAAAAACCCATCCTTGAGTTAGGGCTCTGATGGGTTAATTCACCTAAAACAACTGCCAATCCCCTTGAGGGAACCGACTATCTGTTTGACCGTTGATGGACTAACATCAGCGGTCTTTTTAATTTATGTTGATAATTTTAGTATACGTGCACATTTTTATTTTTTATGGAGATTTGTATAGTTATATTCTAATTTTCCTCTTTTAAGTTTCTTGAATGCCATAGAAAGAGTTGAAGTTGGGACGTAAATTTCACGGAGCGTGGATACAATTCGAAAACGCGTGGATTGGCAGTGAAAGAACGTGGATTAAATCACGAAATACGTGGATTAACAACGGAAGAACGTGGATTGAATCACGATATGCGTGGATTAAACAATAAAACCAATAAAATCCATTTAAATTTACAACTCAAAAAATACTAATCTAACATGATAAAATAGATAGAAAACAATCGGAGGTGGCTTATATGAAATGGGAAGAAGTGTGCCAGGCATTTCCAAAACAATGGGTATTGATTGAAGCTGTTGAAGCATATACTAATGAAAAAAGTGAACGTATTTTAAAAGAAATTATACCAATCAAGAAATTTTCTAATTCTCCTGATGCAATGAAAGCATACCAGGAACTTCATCAAGAAAATCCATCGCGTGAATTATATGTTCTTCATACAAATCGTAAGAATCCCAATATTATTGAGAAAAAACGGGTAGGTGTTAGAAGGTAGTGAAAAAGTTAATCATTGAGGATGGATTATTGCTTACTGATTTGAAAGTAATATTTAGAGGCAAATCGTTAAGTCTAAACCGAGTTTTGGTTGATACGGGGTCAGGGGGTACAATAATATCTACAGATTTAGCTCAATCAATCGATCTAATTCCAGAAGTAGATGACACAATCTACCGTATTAGTGGTGTCGGTGGTTCAGAATTTGTCTTTTCTAAAATGGTAGATACCATTAAAATCGGAGAAGCAGAGGCAACTGATTTTCCATTAGAAATCGGGGCAATGAATTACGATTTTGATTTGGATGGTATTGTTGGATTAGATCTTCTAAAAGAAATGAAGGCCAATATTAACCTAGAGAAACTAACAATAGAATTCAGTTAAAAGGCGAGTATAGATGATTTATCTGTATTGGCCTTTTCTTTTTGAGAGTAGATTTTGTACAAAGAATGTTGAGCCATGCTTATGTATGCTATGTATTAAATCCGTATTACTGTGAAAAAGAAAAAGGGCCATCAATCCCTCTTGATTACAATGTTACCACGACAATAAACAATGAGGAGGAATTAAAAATGCCCTAAAAATATTTTAGTCAAATCATTGACCTTTTAATCACTTGCAGGACTAAATTATTCCTGTACCTGTATGTTTGAGCAACGTTTTGTTAACTCGGTGATAAACTCCGCCTTTTCCTTTGGTGAAATTTTCACACTTCCAAGTGCTCCGGATTCATAAAATAGTTCAAGTCCTTGTCTGGAAGATAATATTCGATAACCTGTCAATATATCATTTGTTGGAGATACTTTGGTGATCATTTTGTATGGAATTTTACTACGAAATGGCCCTCCTTTCACTAATAGATAATCCTTATAGAAAACATACTTAATGAAAAAGGCAGTCCACACGATGATTCCTTCTAAAACAATAAATAGAGCGAACATAATAATTCTAATAGTAGTAGATGCTTCTTTATCAAGAATTGCAGGGAGTAGTGTTACAACTCCTATTATTAAAATAGCTATAGAAATCATTGCTACAAAGAAATTGTCTACCTTTGAACGAAAAATCATTAATAGCCACACCTCCTCTATACTATTTATACGGTTATTTCTTCTAATAGTTTCATCCCAGTATTGATTCAATATTGAATGACACCTAAAAGGGTGGTATGGTCTCCATTACATAACAGTGGTGACTGCCATCGAACAACTTCGACTTCTAGTTGTTCCGCGATTTCGAGTGTCTCTCCCGCGATTTTTACTCCTAGTTCCGCGATTTCGAGTGCAACTTCCGCGGTTTTAGAAAATTCTCCCGCGTATCAGAAAATTTATATCCTATCATCTCCTATGAGAGCTAATATTTGTCTGAAAGATCCTTGATGATCCTAAAAAAATCCCAATCATGACGTAAATTTCACGGAACGTGGATACAATTCATAGTTGCGTGGATTGGCACCTGAAGAACGTGGATTGAATCTCGAAATGCGTGGATTACCCACGAAGAAACGTGGATTGATCCTTGATTTGCGGATTAACTAACAATTAAAATCTGTGGATTACAGCTGAGAAAATGGATTAATGGATTGATCTATAAATTTCATGAATCGTAATGAAGTTAATTGGCATAAAACTCTAATTGGTTCAACTTTTCTGAATATTATTATTTCAACATAATATTGGATTTTGTAGTTTCTTTTACTTATAATATACATGTATATTTTACTAATAATTAATTCGAAATATATGTTTTTAGAACTATGAAAGGTGTTTTTGAAATGGATACTATGAAACAACTATTCCAAAGCGAAGATGGCAATGGAAAACAGAGAGAACAATTAGTCAATTATCTTGAAAAAATTTTAACATCAATGGATTCCTTAAAAGATCCATCTAAAACAACACTTGGACCAATGCAAGAACGTTCGGCAAATTTTTATCAGGAGTTGATGGAAGAGCATGTTGTCCCTACGAATGGTACTGGTTTAGATACTGTCGTGAATGCGTTAACTGACTTAATGAAAGGCCATCCGTTCCATACACATAATTTCGTGACAAATGTACTGCCTATGGCAAGCATTCCAGGTATATTAGGTTTGTTTGTAAACTCCCTCTTGAATGGGAATAATTTATGGGATGTTTATGGGCCTGCAGCTACAGAATCTGAAGTGAAAGTTATTTCGATGATGTCTAAGTTAGTCGGCTATGATTATACAAAGAGCTTCGGTTATACCACTTGGGGCGGCCAAGGTGCAGTATTTAGTGGACTTCGCGTAGCAATTGCGAAACAATTCCCTCATGCAAAAGAAGAAGGGGTGCCAAATAACCTATACTGTTTTGCTTCTGAAAATGCACATTATAGTTTATTAAAATCAATTGAAGCTGTTGGTATTGGAAGTAATCATTTAGTCCGTGTAAAAGCAGGAAAAGATCATTCTATGGATATGGATGATTTACAAAAACGTTTAAATGAAGTGATAGAAAAGGGCGGAATCCCAGTATATATTGTTGCAACAACTGGTGCGACAGATAGCTTTGCAATAGATAATATTAAAGAAATTAAAGAAATTACAACTGAATTTGAAAAACGATACAATTTAAAACCAATTCATATTCATGCAGACTCTGCTTTGGGCGGATTTTATGCATTCTTTAACGATTACGATTTCAAACAAAATCCACTGCACTTTGAAGATGAGGTACTTGAAAGCTTAATGGTTATTCGTTCACGTATGCAATATCTTCATTTGGCTGATTCTTTATGTTTTGACTTCCAAAAGCTTGGTCAAACACCTTATCTAACTAGCTTGTTCCTATTAAAAGAAGGTAGTTCACTAGGTCTTTTAGATTTAGAGGATTTTGATACACCGTATGTTGGAAACCGTGGTTATGGTTCATATCATACAGGATATACATTAGAATGCTCTCGAATGGGTAGCTCTATAGCAATCTATGCTGCACTAATGGCATTCGGTAAAACAGACTACCAAAAAATTCTAGCAAATTATGTTCGTGTTAACTTAGCATTCCGTCAGCAATTACAACAAAAATTACCATCACTGCAAATAGTGAACCCAACTAATATAGGACCAATTACAGCGTTCCGATTATATCCTAACAATGCTAATTGGAAATCAGAACAAGCAGGCAAATATAGCGTTTCAGAAATCGAAAAGATAAATGCATTAAATTCATCATTATTTGAAATATTAGGTAAACATCGAGATGACGTGTTCTTTGGAGACACAACGCGTATTTGTACAGTTGATGCTTCTGACAGTACAGAACGCATCCCAGTTGGAGTAGCAAAATTCTTCTCCATTTCACCTTATACAGAAGTAGAACATATTCCAGCAATCATTGAGTCTCTAAAACACTCAATAGAAGAATTGGAGGATTTAACCGTTGAAGAATCTAGCAAAAAATAGACATACAATGCTATACAAGTATATTCTTTATTTCGTTTCACCAATAGCCATTTTTTCAATCATTTTTGGCTCAATACTTTACTATACTTCAAACAATATTATTCAAAACCGAGTGATGAGTCTCTTTGAGGATAAATTAGAACTTGTATCAGATAAAGTAATGGAAGATGTTGACACTTCTCTCGTTACAGCGGCTGATAATAATGATCAAAAACAATATGAAACACTATTAAAGGCTTTAAATGAGGATAAAAAACGGCTAAAAGTACAAAATGCCTATGTTCTTTCCCGCTCAAATGGAAGAGGGCATATTGTAGCATTGAGTGATACCGATAATCACAATGCAGCTTATAAGTTTGATCCTAAGATGAATGAAGCAATTGATCAAGGTAAAGTCACGTTTAGTGATATTTATGAAGATAAGTATGGTATTCATAAATCTATTTTCGTCCCGTTTAAAGGTACAGATATCATTTTCGGATTAGATATGGACGCTGCCTTTATTTCTCAAGTGCAATCTAAAACACTTTGGACTGCAGTAGGGTTGACATTACTATTTGTTGTTTTAGGTGCAATCCTTGCTTACGTTATTACTAAACGAATTATTAAGCCAGTACTTGCTATTAACAATTATGTTGACGAAGTAGCTGAAGGAAACTTAGCAGCAGAACGATTTGAAATAAAAGGAAAAGATGAAATCGCACAATTATCACATGGAGTTTATCATATGGTAGACGATTTAAGAGACATTATTTCTAAAATTAGTTCAAATGCTGAAAATGTAGCAGCTACTTCTGAAGAACTGTCTGCAGGAGCTGAACAAACAAGCGCCTCTATAGAACAAGTAACGGTATCTATGCAAGAAGTATCAGCAGGTACTGAAAAACAGACAGATGCTGTCGAAGAGATTGGAAATAATGTAAATACAATATCTAAAAAAATGAATGACGTAACGAACTACGTTGAACAAGTAAGCGCAAATGCAGTTGATACAACTCACACAGCAGAAAAGGGTAAAGAAATTATTATCAATGCTGTAGATAAAATGAACACAACGACTAAGATGATTGATACAACTTCAGAAGTGGTTAATCGTTTAAGCAATTACTCTAAAGAAATTGGTGAAATTGTTTCATTAATTACAGAAATCGCTGATCAAACCAACTTACTTGCACTTAACGCATCCATCGAAGCTGCACGTGCAGGTGAACATGGTAAAGGATTCGCCGTTGTAGCTGAAGAAGTAAGAAAACTGGCAGATCAATCTAGAACAGCAGCAAACGATATTAGCAATCGTATTGATTTGATCAAGTCTGAATCTACAAATGCAGTAGACTCAATGTCTACAAGTTATGAAAATCTAAAAGTAAGTGCCGATGCTTTCCAAGAAGCAGGAGATGCATTTAAAGTAATCTACTCAGCGATATCAGAGTTGAACTCTCAAGTGAATCATGTAAGTACAACAATTGATGCAATGAATGGCGGTATGAATAACATCGCTGGCTCCATGAAGAAAGTTAGCGCAAGCGTAGTTCAAAACTCAAGCAGTATTCAAAATGTTGCAGCCGCATCCGAAGAACAAACAGCAAGTATGGAAGAAATTACTGCCTCTTCTAATAACCTAGCCACTATGGCAGAACAACTTCGCACGACTGTTGGCAGATTCAAGCTATAAAGTTCATTTGAATAGTAGCGTTAATAGAAAACAAGAGATTCGATGATATTATTTGTCAACGAATCTCTTGTTTTTTAGGTTCCATACTATTTCAAATCCCAACTTCGACTCCTGGTTCCGCGATTTCGAGTGTCTCTTCCGTGATTTTCACTCCTAGTTCCGCGATTTCGATTGCCACTTCCGCGGTTTCCAAAAATTCTCCCGCGTTTCAGAAAATTTATATCCTACCATGCCTCTTTTGAAAGGTAATACTTCTAATGAGCAGGGGCCTTTTGTGAAAATAGACGGAGAAATTACTAATAATAATCATGTATAAGCTAGATATTTAGTATGGGTATACTCAGTTTAATAGGAAAAAGATTTTGGACAATAGTCTATAATTTGGTATTATTATACTATTTCAGAAAAGTGAAAAGACATTAAGTTGTGATGTGGTAAAATAACACAGTAATGGAAAAATATCGGATAATTTAGAAGGTGAAAGGATAGGGGATTTATGAAACAATTAAGTAAAAAAGGAATCATTGTATCAATTATTCTAGCCTGTAGCTTAGTAATTGGGACAGCAGAAGTTTCAGCAGAAAGTAACGCAACATCCACAAAAAAAGTAGTTCAAACAGCTAGTGAAAAAAAGGTAGTATCAAAAAAAGGTGTCATCACTTTACCAAAGAAATTTAAAACAAAAACAGTTATGAGCGAATTAAGACCAGAAGCTGCAAAACTAATGAAATGTATGGTGCTTCTTTAGGAGACGGAAAAACAAAAGCATTCAAAACGTATGCGATAAAGCACTTAGCATCCAAAAAAGATGGCAGATATATGCTAGGATATGGTTATTCAGTGGAAAATTACAATGATAAAGTAAAAAGGACAAGAAAAGCGAATACAAAAAAGGATACTGCAAACTATTCTAAGGCTGTAAAAAAAGTCACAACTTCTAAAGTAGAATATAATGATTATTCAGTTAGGAAGGGATTTGCAAATTTCAGTTTTTCTTTCCAGCCAAAAAACTATAGTCCAATGAATGCAGTCACAGTTTATTTACATTTTACACAATTGAAAAATGGAAAGTATGTATTAGAACCTATAAACTATTATTAATGTATGAGATTTTTATAGTATTGCAACCACAGGTTTTTAATCAAATAAGCGGTAGATTGATCCTATAACAAATAATCCATTGAACCCTTTGACAAAATACACATTGTCAAAGGGCTTTTTTGCCTTATATCAGTTAGTTCAAGTAGTTCGCGTTGTTGCTGCTGAGTCGCTACTCAATCCACTCATTTCTATTCTCGAAAATATAGCCCTTCAAAAAAGTAACTTATTTCCTGTATAATTAAAAGATATAAATATAGGAAGTGATCTATAATTTCAATCGAATAACTTCCAATTTTATTCAATTCAGCAGTGATTATTATTTTAAAAATACAAAACAAAAAGAGGGATAAAGATGAACATCACATTTCAAAACATACATAAAATTGGTCATATCATTTACGAAGATGCGCTTTACCGACAATATCATTATCCAGAAATGCTAAGCCGTTATGATAGTAACTTTATCGAGTGGAAGCAAATGCCTACATTAGAAGAATTCAAAAAAATCGAACAAGCCTTACATACATTTCATCAACAACACGGACAGCAACATGTAAAATTTGTGTTCCCAGCAGATGAAAAGATTCCTGCTCCTATCACTAGCTATTTAAAAGAAGAAAACTATAATATTGGCTTTCTCGAATTATATACTATTCAACCAAGCCAATTCACAGTTGCTAAAGATCCAAACATCAACGTGCAACCAGTAACAGAAAAGAACCTAGAAGACTTCTTAAAACTCCAATACAATGAAGATTTAAAATATGGCGAAAACTTTGCAACTCAAAAACAAACGATGTTACGTCGTCAATTCAAAGAGGAAAGTTACAGATACCAAATCCTTGCCTATAACAAGGAAGGCGTCCCAGTTGGCTCAGTTGAAGTCAGCGAAAAAGAACAAACAGCAGAAATCGACAACCTATTTGTTATCGAATCCCACCAACGTAAGGGAATAGGAGGTCAACTCCAACGTCACGTCATGGACCAATTCCCAGATAAAACAATCATCCTCGTAGCCGATGGGGAAGACACCCCAAGGGATATGTATCAGAAGCAGAATTATAAATTCCAAGGGTTTCAGTATGAGGTTTTGAAGGTTGAAACTGGAAGCTAGTAATTTTAAGGAAAATGAAGAAATCACTAGATTTTAACAATCACTTTATCGGCTGAGTATAGCTAACTGGGATTAATCAAATTTGGGTTACGTAAGGAAGTTTTTGTTGAGAGACTGAGTATCTTATTTTTTCATAAAAGAGTTCGAAATAGGACGTAAATTTCACGGAACGTGGATACAATTTGTAGTTGCGTGGATTGACATCAAAAGAACGTGGATTGAATCCGGAAATGCGTGGATTGACATCAAAAGAACGTGGATTGAATCCGGAAATGCGTGTATTGACATCAAAAGAACGTGGATTGAATCCGGAAATGCGTGTATTGACACCTAAAGAACGTGGATTGAATCCGGAAATGCGTGTATTGAATCTCAAAAAACGTGGATTAATCTCATCACAATCCCTAACCTTAATAGATTAAACCCGAAAAACCGTTTGTAAATGCTATGTAAAAATCAAAAACCCTTTGACACTAAGTTTGTTTTTGTCAAAGGGCCTTTCTTTGGTTGGAGATATTTTAAATTGGTAGATGGTTTTTGAAATCATCTAATACGAATAATGTCTTGGATGATTGTAGTGTAATATTTAATTTTTTGGCTAATGGTTCTAAGTGGTCCTTAACTTCAGGTGTTACTACGATTGCTTGAGGACGTTCATCTAAGTGCTTCAGTAAGTTCAAAAATTCAATTTGTGTTATCGCTGCATTTTTTTTATCTGGAATAATTTGATGGTAACAAATCATCCCTGTATTTTGATCAGCTGCTATACATAAAACAGGGAAATATGGGCGTTCTGCCATGAAATCATTTACTGCATTATTCGTGTAAAAAAGGTCAAATTCTAATACTAAATTATTTTTCTTTTTTTTCTTAATCTGTGCCATTTCAAACTCAGACAATTCATCGTAGATTTGCATACTATTGTGGATCGACAAATTTAAAGGTTCAATTGTTTGAATCCACTGCCTATTATCATCTCTGTGGCGCATCACAAAGGTATCTGGGTCCTTAATACAAGGGAATTGCCAACCATTTTTGCATTCTTGAACAAATTGAATCGATTGTTGAATAACTGTAATCAGAATAGCAACATCATCGGCATTAGGTAGCCATGGGACAAATCCAGGTTCATAACTTCGGAATTGAATCCAATTGTGTTTGCCTCTATATGAAAGCCCTGTGTCCTTTATTAAATCATAATCGGATTTTTCTAATTCATCTCGATCGACAAAATATACACCTAAACCATGCAATTGATAGAAAAAGTCGTCAGTTACTTGATTATTTAAAATATCTCTCAATACATTCCAACCTTCAATTCCTCTATAGATGGATAAGCCATATTCAATATCACTACTACCTAAGATAGAGCAAAAGAACAACTCCTCTGTTTCAGGATGTCGTACAACAAAGATATGATTGTCATCTAGATATTGCCAAGGTTTAAGCTTTTTTAATTCATCCGCCACATGGAACAATGAAGACCAATCTGGTTTATCCTCTAGAAATTCTCCAATCAACTGATCTAATACATCATTTGATAGAGAGCTTCCAAGTTCAATAAGTTCATTTATCTCATCAATATCAACTGATGAACTTTTATCTGTGGCAAAAATATTTCCTTCAGCAGCGATACAAACAGGGTATTCAGTAGCAGAATTTGGTTTTGTAATTTTCTGTACTTCAATTTGAAGTTCGATCTCTTCATTGGCAACCTCATAAATAGCCTCATCTTTTTCTTTTTTAAACCATTCATAAAGATAAGCATCTTCATCATCTTGAATGTCAGTATCCAAGATAAAAAAATTATTGTCATAATCAATGCCAATATAATTATCTTCTATTTCTTTCCCATTTGATCGGAACGAATGAAATAAATACGATTCCGAATGAACTATATCAAAAGCTGCATTAATAAGTGCCCCAAATTCATCAAATGACATTTCATCTGATAACAGCAATGTACGATAAACGGGGGTGGGGGTATAGAGTGCTTGAATTTGTACTTGTAAAATCATTTATAAAACCTCCATCAATGTAATATTTCTTCAATAAAACAGGATTCTTATTATTTGGAACAACTTGTTCAATGACTTATGTATTTTCATAGCAGTTGTTATGAATCATTGTGGAAATTGTTACATTTCTTACAGAATCACTATCTTCGAATGCAAATGTTCTTGTTACAACGAGTATACCTTTGAAAATATTAAAAAAATCGCTAGTCGTTGTTCTGTGAAAGACCTGAATTAATTGCTATTTTACATGATAGGGTAAAAGAGTGGAAATTTATACATCTCTAACATCATTTTTGAATAATAGATATAAAAAATTGAAGAGGGTTGGGATTTTTTACGACAGATAAGACCTGGTGGATGAAAAGTAAATAAATATTCAAAAAATCCCAAAATAGTTTATATTAAATGTAGATGAAGTTGATACATATAAAAGGGGAGAACAAATATACCTCTATACAATAAATTAGTTCGTGATTTAATTCCAGAAGTTATTCAAAAATCCGGAAAGAAATGTACCACTCGTGTTTTAGCGCCAGAGGAACATCTAGGCGAAATAAAATTAAAAATGCAAGAAGAAGCATTAGAATTTAAAGAAGCAACCGTACAAAAAGATGCCATCGAAGAACTAGCAGATGTACTAGAATTAGTTCACGCAGCTTTAGACATATACAATGTTTCTTACCAAGAACTAGAACAAGTTCGTTTAGCTAAAAAAGAGAAACGCGGCGGCTTTTCAGAAGGTATTTATCTTGTAGAGGTAGAGGATGAAAATTTGCGGTAACATTCGATATTCCAAAAAAAGCTCAAAGTATCCTGTATGATTGGACCAAACAGATCTGTACGTATCGTTTACATATTTACTTTGAGAAGAAGATGGGGAAGATTGATGAAGGATAAGGGATAGATATACTTATATTGGTTTAAATATACATTCAAATAGGAGGATTATTAATGCCTAGCCCGATAACAATTATTAAAAACGATGAACTTTTATATGAAGCTACAAGCATTCAAAATGCTGCTAGATTTCTTGCCGAATATCTTCAGATAAGTAAATATAAATTATATGACCCAATAGAAAGAGGATATGTATATAACATTCCTTATTATGTTGAGGAAGATGAATATCGGTTTATTTCACTTGAGGAAGTAGCGGAGAATCGTCGAAAGGAACTTGAAGAGACGAATCATAAAAATGCTCGTCGAATTTGGTTGGTTCCAGCGAATCCAAAAGAATATGATTTAGAACGAGCATTTAATAGTTATGATAAGATTAATTGGAAAAGATCCTATAATTATGAAAATGGCGATATTTTATTTTTATACGTTTCTGGTAATATACAAAAGGTACGCTATAAAGTTGAAGTTATAGAAGGATTAGTAAGGGATAATGATACTCAAAATAATAAAGAATTCTGGGAAGATGAAGAGAAATATGAGCAGTCTAAAGAATGGACTTACACTAGAATTCGATTAGTTGACGAAGTTGATATAGATGATCTTTCTCTTTCACATTTACGTCAACATGGATTGAAAGGTAATATTCAAGGTTCGATGAAGCTTCATGGTGAACTCAGAGATTATATAATGACTTTTTTTAAACACAATTTAACAGAAGGTTATTATCCTGATGAAGTGTCAGAGGACCTAGCGGAGGGTAAAAGTATTAGTGTGACAGTTAATGCTTATGAACGTAATCCTATTGCACGAAAACTTTGTATCGAATATTTTGGTGTTCAATGTCAAATTTGTGAATTAGATTTTGAAAAAGTATATGGAAAAGTAGGTAAAGATTTCATACATGTACATCATATTATCCCACTTCATGAAATTCAACAAGACTATATAGTGGATCCCCAAAAAGATCTAATTCCTGTTTGTCCTAATTGTCATGCTATGCTTCATCGTAAAGAAAATGGTAAGTATTTAACTATTGAACAATTAAGACAACGTATTTTAAGTAACTAAAGAGTTTAAATATACGAAATCTATACCAATAAGGATACAATAACAACTATTATTTATTGGTAACAGAAAGTAATATACGACTTACTCAATCAGGAGGTACAGCAGATGAAACCATTTTGGTATTTTCCTTCAACTGAAGGCGGACAGATTAATTCGATTAATAATGCAGGGATTGAAACATTCCGAGGCAATGAGTTAGATTCTTTAACTAGAGAAATTTGCCAAAACTCATTGGATGCAGTTAAAGATGAATCTAAGCCAGTAGTTGTTGAGTTTAAAAGATTTGAAATTGAAACAAAGAAATTTCCAAACTACGATGGGATAGTACAAGTTTATGATAAATGCGAAGAAACTTGGAATGGTTTGAATCCTAAGAGCGAACAATTTATCAAACAGGCAAAAGAAATTATGAAAAAGCCTACTATGCAATTTTTAAGAGTCAGTGATTTTAATACAAAAGGACTTGAAGGAGCTCAAACTGATGAACTAGGAACACCTTGGAGTTCTCTTGTAAGAGAATCTGGATCCTCGAACAAAGGAGATAGCTCAGGTGGTAGCTTTGGTATTGGAAAATCAGCTCCTTTTGCAAATTCTAAAATTCGTACCATTTTTTATGAGTCACTTGATATTACAGGCTATTCATCACATATTGGAGTAGCAAATATTATGTCTTACAAAAAGTCTGACTTGACTACAACTTTAGGAACAGGTTTTTATACAAAGGACACACAATCGACAGCAATTCCTGGATTTTTTGGATTTGATAAAAGTTATTCTCGGTGCGAATCTGGAACGGATATCTATATTGCAGCATTTTTGCAACAGGATAATTGGAAAGAATCTATACGAAACTCTGTACTATATAACTTTTTCATCACAATTTATCAAAAAAAGCTAGTCGTACATATTGAGGATGAAATTATCTCGCATGAAAACATAGGAACTCTTATAACGCAACTTGATGATTCAAATGAGGATTTCAGACATTTGAAAGCTTATTATAAAGTGCTTACTTCAGAAAAAGCTTTGAAGATTCCTTCGCCAAAGCGAAAATATAAAACTATTGGTGAATTTAAAGAAGGGGAAGCTACCCTTTATATCATAAAAGGTGAAGATTTAAATCGCAAAGTTCTGATGACTCGTAAAGCAGGAATGCGTTTATTTGAACAAAATCGAATTAGTAGTAGCATCATATTTACAGGGATATTGATGATTACCGGTAAACGAATGAATCAAGTCTTTAAAGAAATGGAAAATCCAGCTCATAATGAATGGCAACCAAATCGCTATGAAGACCCGAAAGCTGCGGAAAAAGCATTCAAAGATTTGAGAAAGTTTGTTCGTGAATCTGTGTTACAAAATTTCCAAGCAGAAACAACAAATACGATGGATGCTATCGGGCTTAATGATTTCTTACCTGATGTTCATGTCAGTGGAGAGGGTGAAGAAAAGCAAGAATCTATCACGATGAAGATTAAAGAAGTGAAACAAAAGAAAAAGGATAAACCAAAAAAGAAAAAGAAGAAAAATCGTCAAACTGAAAAAATTGATGACATATTAATTGATGCCGGGATTGAAAATGGAGTAGACGGTAACGATGAAATAGCACCACACACTCCAAAAAATCCAGATAGTGAAAGTAATCAAGATCTAAATGAAAAAGATTTAAATCATACTGGAAACGATGAACAAGGTAATAAAGAAAAAAAGGAAACGTATAAACCAATTGATACTAAAATGAGATATTTATGTGTGGATAAATCTATGGGATCTTATCGTGTGAGTATCAAACCCGATAAAAAGTTTGAAAAAGGAAAAATTGAATTTAAAGTATCTGGTGAACAAAGTGACTATGAGTTACCTATTGAATCTGTAAAATCACAGGATATAGATGATATATCCGTTAAGGGTAATGTGGTTCATTTTACCAACATGGTAGGTAAAAATATGATTACATTAGAAGTACAAGTAAGCTATGATCATTACTGTGTTATGGAGGTGGATTTATATGAAGCTAAATAGTGAGCTTCCTTATCCAGTACTTTCAAAGGACAACGATCATTATGTAAACTCAACATTTGATGTAGAAGTTGAAGTTAAAAAGGTATTTGGTGAACTCGTAATTGATGCAAACTTTCTTTTGGAAAATAGCGGCATTGAGAGTCTTATAGCTGAAGGAAAAGCATGCTATGTGTTACATATTGAATGCCCGCAAACTAGTTATAGAGTCGTGAAAAAGTCTTTTACAAATCGTTTAACGATTAATATAGATGAAAATATTCTTCGAAATAAAATAGATGTGCATCCGTTAATCGTTGCAAATGATCGAATCGAAAATTATACAAATAGTAATTGGAATGAATTTTATTCGTCCTTACTCATTACATACGAAAAAGGAAATATTCTAGCTAGTTCAGATGCGATTGAATTAATTTTGCATGAAGATTCAACTGAAACGCAAAATTTACCTTCAATTGTAACAATTAGGCGCGTAGAAAAACTAGAATTTATGAGTGTAGATCTAGGAATGGAACAAATAATCATTGAATTACCACAAAAGGTATATAACCAGTATGCTCAATACGGTGATACACGATTAAAAGAAACCATATTAACATTAGTCATATTGCCCTGCTTAGTTGATGTTTTTCATATATTGAAAGAAGATACTTCAAGCTTTGAAGACTATCATTGGTATCAAGTATTAATGCAAATCTTTGAAAATAATCATCTATCTTTTACAAAAGTAATAAATGAAGAAATATCAGTTATGGAGGCTGCACAACGTGTTTTAAGAAATCCACTAATTGCTTCCTTTAAGGAAATTGATAAATTGCTTTCTGAGGAGGATGAAAAATGAAGATAAAATTTTTATCCGAAGACGCTTTACAAGATTTACGGGCTAATTTCGATAGTTATAAAGAATATTATTTTAAACAGGATGAATCATGGTTTCAATCGTATTTTAATAAAGATGGTGCAGTACTTGAATCTAATATAGAATTTACTCAACCTAAATTTAGCTTTAATCCAGATTTTTCGGTAAGCGATTGTGAAAATGTTAAAGCGATGTATGATGCATTAAAGCATTTAACAGTCTCTCAAGCCACTCAAGAACGACTTTGGACTGGATTAGCTCATATGCAAATGCGTGATTATTTCTTTTTCCGTTTAAAAGATGATCTAGAAAAAAAGAATGAAAAACGTCTAAAATCGGCTTTATATTATGTGAATGGTACAAAACGTTCTCTATTCGTTAATGTTCTTGCTCGACTTTGGTGGGTAGGTTACATGACATATGATGAAACAAATCAAGAAAATCCTTATTGGCTAACTGAATTTTTCTGTTCAGCTGAATTTTCTGGTCGAAGTGTCTATTTCTTCTCGAGCAATTTTACGGGAAATCGAACAATTACAAAAGGAATATTACGTGCACTATTAACTCTGAGTCAAGAAGGTCATGATATTAAACGTGCTCATTTTGTAGAAGCAGGAAGATATCTTAACATTTCTGGCGGTGCTATGATTTTAGACATGTTAGAAGAAGATGAGATAAAAGAAATGGTAGAAGCACGAATACGAAAAGTCTTTCAATTTGAGAAACAGTTGATTAGTCAATAAAAGATTAATTTAAGCTCTGGATTTATATGATTTGTAATTAAACATATGAGAATAAAATCACACAAGTATATTTCAGATATACATAGTATGATTTTAATAGTGAAATCACATGAAACAATGGAGGTCATACAGAATGGTTACTTATAACTTTGATGGAACAACATCTACTTTTAAAAACGATATAGGTGAAGCTGTTGTATCATATAAGAAAATGGAAGAAAGTAGAGTAGAAATAGTAGTAAATCTTAAACATTTTAATACTAATACAAAAGCATCATATAAAAAGTCAATTGAATTTAAAAATGGAGCTATACACCACTATCCAATCCGTCAATTTACCGTAAAAGATCAAGAAGTAAAGGAATTCAATACAGTTAAAAAATACTTCACGAATCTATTAGGTGAACAAGGATATAAAGAATTGAAAAACAATTTTTTAAATGAATACACATCTCGCCAGGCATTAGAATTAAGCATTCTTTTGGGACAAAAATAAAGTGCGTTTTTGATAGATAGAGAATTTTAAAAGTATTCTACATTTAAAAATACGAAAACATTATACGACTTAGCAGATATTAAGTGTAACCATCACATAATTTCAGCTAAGTCGTATTTTATTTAAGTCTAATACCAAATCATAAAATTGAAATTTATGGTAAGTAGTAGAATATCACTTCATTTAAAGTTTTAATTTCTTTAAATGAAGTATATTATGTGTAAAAATCATTATCTTTTAAAAAATTTCCATAAAACCAATAAATATTTCATGAATTATTGCCTATTGTCAAAATTTTTATGATAAAAATGTTAAAATAAGAGAGAATCAAAGTTATTTGGAGGTACGTCAATGACAACAGCAAATTTAGGTTTTGAAGAAAAACTATGGCAAATGGCAGATAAATTACGTGGATCGATGGATTCAGGTGAATATAAAAACGTTGTATTAGGTTTACTTTTTTTAAAATATGTATCCGATGCATTTGAAGAAAAGTATGAAGAATTAAAAGCTGATGAATGGGCTGATGAAGAAGATCGCGATGAATATTTAGCTGAAAATATCTTCTTTGTGCCACAAGAAGCACGTTGGTCATTCATTAAAGATAATGCGAAGAAACCTGAAATCGGACAATTAATTGATGCTGCAATGGTAGCAATCGAAAAAGAAAACCCATCACTTGTAGGGGTACTACCAAAATCATTTGCACGACCAGAGTTAGACAAAACACGATTAGGTGAAACAATTGATTTGTTTTCTTTCAAAGTAGGAGATGAAGAAAGTCGTTCGAAAGACGTATTAGGTCGTGTCTATGAATATTTCTTAAGTAAATTTGCGAGCGCTGAAGGAAAAAATGGTGGCGAATTCTATACACCGTCATCTGTCGTTCAACTATTAGTTAAAATGTTGGAACCATATAAAGGCCGCGTATATGATCCTTGCTGTGGGTCAGGTGGTATGTTCGTACAATCATCGAAATTTGTAAAAGAACATCAAGGACGAATCGATAACTTATCTGTATATGGCCAAGAATTCAACCCAACAACTTGGAAACTTTGCAAGATGAACTTAGCAATTCGTGGAATTGACGGAAACTTAGGACCTCATAATGCAGATACTTTCCATAACGACTTACACAAAGGCTTAAAAGCTGATTATATTCTAGCCAATCCACCATTTAATATCAAAGATTGGGGCGGAGATAAATTAACAGATGATGTACGCTGGCAATACGGTATTCCACCACAAGGAAATGCTAACTATGCATGGGTACAACATATGATTTCAAAATTAGCACCAGCGGGTACAGCAGGCTTTGTATTAGCAAACGGATCTATGTCATCTAATACTTCTGGTGAAGGGGAAATTCGTAAAAACTTAATTGAAAATGATTTAGTTGAATGCATCGTAACACTACCGGGTCAACTATTCTACTCAACCCAAATTCCTGTATGTCTTTGGTTTGTTTCAAAGAATAAAGTGAAAACAGGTAAACGTGAAAGAAACAATAAAATCTTATTTATCGATGCACGTAATCTAGGCTTCATGGCAGACCGAACACATAAAGAATTTAGTGAAGAAGATATTCAAAAAGTAACGGATACATTCCATGCTTGGAGAGGTACGAATGACAAAGAGTATGTAGATGAACTAGGATTTTGCAAAGAATCAGCGCTTGAAGAAGTAAAAGAAAATGATTATATTCTAACACCTGGTCGCTATGTAGGATTAGCAGAACAAGAAGATAATGATGAGCCATTTGAAGAAAAAATGGACCGATTGACAAGTGAACTATCTGAGCAATTTGCAAAATCTAAAGAGCTTGAAGAAAAAATCCGCCGTACTTTAGGGGGAATAGGGTATGGAATTTAAAGAAACACAATTAGAATCAATTTTAGAAATAAATCCTACTACATCATTAAAAAAAGGGACTATTACTAAGAAAATTGCTATGGAACATTTAGATGGATTCGTAAAAAAGATACAAGACTATGAAATAACTGAATTTAAAAGTGGTTCTAAGTTTAAGAATGGTGATACTTTAGTTGCACGTATAACACCTTGTTTAGAAAATGGAAAAATAGCTTATGTTGATATATTAGATGAAGATGAAATAGCATTTGGCTCAACAGAGTTTTTTGTTATAAGAGCTAAGCAAGGTAAAGCAGATTCACAATTTATTTATTATCTAATGCGCTCTCCAGAAGTTAGAGATATAACTATTCAGTCAATGACGGGTACCTCAGGAAGACAAAGAGCTCAAAAGGAATCAATTTTAGGATACAAACTAAAAGTTCCTGATTTAGATACGCAAAGAAGAATAGGAAATGTTCTTTCACTATTTGATAAAAAAATTGAAGTAAATAAAGAAATGATAAAAACATTGGAGCAACTCTCCCAAACCCTTTTCAAACATTGGTTCATTGATTTTGAATTTCCAAATGAACAAGGGCAACCGTATAAATCAAGTGGTGGAGAAATGGTGGAAAGTGAGTTAGGGGAGATTCCTAAGGGATGGAGAATTAATAGTTTAGATAAAATTGCAAACTATCAAAACGGATTAGCAATGCAAAAGTATAGACCAATGGAAAGTGAAAAAAAATCATTACCAGTTCTAAAAATTAAAGAATTGAATCAAGGATTCACAGATGTTAATAGTGATAGATGTTCAATCAATATTAAAGATTCTGTTAAAGTTCTTAACGGGGATGTTATATTTTCTTGGTCTGGAACACTATTAGTGAAATTATGGACTGGTGGAGAAGCTGGACTAAATCAACATTTATTTAAAGTTACATCTTGCGATTTTCAAAAATGGTTTTATTATTTATGGACTAAGCATTATTTAACAGTTTTTCAAGCTAGAGCAGCTGAAAAAGCTACAACTATGGGGCATATTAAGCGTGCACATCTAGAAGAAGCAAAAGCTGTGATACCAAAACTGATTCAGTTAGAAGTAGCAAATAAAACTTTCGAACCAATTATTGAGCAAATTATAGCATTAGGAATTGAAAATAAAAAATTGCAAGAGTTACGAGACACCCTTCTTCCAAAACTATTATCAGGAGAAATCGAAATCCCAGACGAATTGGAGGTGAAATAATTGTTTAAGTATAACGAATCTGAATTAGAAATCGCAGCACTTGAATGGTTGGAAGAATTGGATTATGAAATTATCGAAGGGCCAGACATTGCACCAGATGGAGATTATGCTGAGCGAATGAGCTTTCGTGATGTGGTACTTATTGAAAGGTTACGTGATTCTTTGCGAAAGATTAATCCAACGTTCAACGATAAAGTAATTGAAGAGGCCGTTCAAAAAATTATTGCAAATGCTTCACCAAATTTGGTTTTGAACAATAAGCAATTTCAAAAATTCGTTACAGATGGTATTGAAATTCAAACACAAGGGACAGATGGCTATAATCCAACCGTATCTGTACATGTCTTTGACTTTGAAAATCCAAAGAACAATGACTATATGGCGGTGAACCAGTTTACAATCATTGAGGGGCAAAATAATAAGCGCCCGGACATACTTGTATTTGTTAATGGTCTACCGCTTGTCGTGATTGAACTGAAAAACGCAACCAATGAAGATGTCGATATTACCGATGCCTATAATCAGCTGCAAACCTACAAACAAGCTATTCCTACATTATTCCGTTATAACGCATTTTTAATTGCTAGCGATGGTATTAATGCTCGAGTGGGTTCCCTGACTGCAAATGAAGAACGATTTATGAAATGGCGTACAGTAGATGGGGAAAGTCTAGCAAGTGGCGCTGAACCACAGCTTGAAGTGATGTTAAAAGGAATGCTTGAACCAAGTCGTTTGATGGATATTGTTCAAAACTTTATTCTCTTCCAAACGGATGGGGCTGATACATTTAAAATTTTGGCTGCCTATCATCAATACCATGCAGTTAATAAAGCAGTAGAAAAAGCAAAAATAGCTACATCTAAAACTGGTGACCATAAAATCGGTGTGGTTTGGCATACACAAGGTTCAGGGAAAAGTTTATCGATGGTTTTTTATGCGGGAAAATTGATAAAAACGTTGAACAACCCAACACTTGTTGTATTAACAGACCGTAATGATTTAGATGACCAACTCTATAAAACCTTTTCGATGTCCAAAGATATTTTACGTCAAACACCAAGTCAAGCTGATTCAAGAGATGATTTACGTGAGTTGTTAAGTGTGGAGTCAGGAGGAATTGTCTTTACGACTTTGCAAAAATTCGCACCTGATGAAGACACAGGCGAAATGCCATGCTTAACTAATCGAACTAATGTTATTGTCATGGCAGATGAAGCGCACCGTTCACAATATGGATTTGGGGCTTCAATTTCGAGTAAGAAGACTCATCAAGGTGAAGTGAAATATGGTTTTGCTAAGTATGTACGTGATGCATTGCCAAATGCTTCATTCATCGGCTTTACTGGTACACCTGTAGAGGCGACAGATCGTAATACACCAGCTGTCTTTGGAGAATACATAGATATATATGATATGTCTCAGGCAGTAGAAGATGGGGCAACGGTAAAAATCTTCTATGAATCACGCGTTATCCCACTTGAATTACCAGAAGATTTATCGATTGATGCAGATTATGAAGAAATTACAGAAGACCAAGAATCCTCTGTAAAAGAAAAGCTAAAGTCAAAATGGTCACGACTAGAAGCCATTGCGGGAGCAGAATCACGTGTAGTGAAAATGGCAAAAGATATTGTTCATCACTATGAAGAACGCCAAAAAGCAATGTTTGGTAAATCGATGATCGTTGTTATGTCACGTCGAATTGCGATTGACTTATATAAAGAAATCATTAAATTACGTCCAGATTGGCATTCAGATGATGATGATAAAGGGGCTATTAAAATTGTTATGACTGGCTCATCAAGTGACCCAGTAGAATGGCAACCATTTATCGGTACAAAAAAACGTCGTGAATTTTTAGCTCGCCGTATGAAAGATAATGATGACCCATTGAAGATTGTTATTGTAAGAGACATGTGGCTAACAGGTTTTGACGTACCTTCTATGAACACGATGTATATCGACAAACCAATGAAAGGTCACAACTTAATGCAAGCAATTGCACGCGTGAACCGTGTTTTCAAAGATAAGCCAGGTGGTCTTGTTGTGGACTACATTGGTATTGCGGATAACTTGAAACAAGCATTAAAACAATATACCGATAGTGACCGCAAAACAGCTGGTATCGACACATCCGCAGCAGTTAATATAATGATAGAAAAACACGAAATCATCGTGGAACAACTATATCAACATGATTATTCAGGCTATCTATCCGAAAAATCATCCGACCGCATTAAAGCGATTGTTAATACGATGGATTATATTATTGGCTTAGGTGAAGATGAAAAGAAAAGATTCTTAAACACTGTCACCGAGCTTTCAAAGGCCTATGCTTTATGCGCTACAACACCAGAGGCAGAGGAATTAAATGATGAAATTGGCTTTTTCAAAGCAGTAAAAGCAAGCATCGTCAAAACATTAGGGGATGGCAGCAAGAAAAAAACAGCCACACAAATGGATGCACAGATTAACCAATTAATCTCAAAATCCGTTATTTCTGAAGAAGTGGTAGATGTCTATAAAGAATTAGGTTTAGAAAACCCAGACATTTCAATTTTGTCAGATCAATTCTTAGAAGATGTACGAGCGTTACCACAAAAGAATTTAGCAGTAGAACTATTAAATCGTTTAATAAACGGTAAAGTAAAAAACGTACAACGAAACAACCTAATCCAAGCAAGAAAATTCTCTGAAATGCTTTCAAATGCACTCAACAAATACAACAAACGTACCCTTGAAACCTCAAAAGTTATCGAAGAACTAATTGCTTTAGCTAAGGAAATGGATGCTGCCTATAAACGTGGCGAACAAACAGGTATGGTAAAAGAAGAAATTGCCTTCTACGACGCATTAGCTTCTCATGAAACAGCCGAACAAGTACTAGGAGATGACACACTAAAAATCATTGCACATGAACTCACTCAATCCATCAAAGAAAACATGAGCATTGATTGGAACCTGCGAGAATCTGCACGTGCCAAAATGCGTGTCCATGTAAAACGCCTGCTTAAAAAGTATGGCTATCCACCAGATCTCCAAAAAGATGCAATAGAAATTGTAATTGAACAAGCAGAGCTAATGTCAGCACAGTTAGCGTTTGATTTTTAAAGTTATAAGTTTTAGCACATTCTGAGAATTATAAAATTCTCGAATGTGTTCTTATTTTTGAGAATGGAGGAAAGCAAAATGTCTACATGTCTAACTATAAACAAATTAAAAAAAGATAATATTTTCTGTTCTGATTTCTTATCGCTTGAAAATAATAATGAAATAGAATTTAATAACAATCAAAAAATCGCAGTGCTATATGGTCCAAATGGAACTGGCAAAACATCGTTAGCAAAAGTTTTCTCTAGAGAACAAGGTACCGAATACGAGCTTAAATATAATAATATGGATGTAACAAATGAAACAGAGAAAGATATATTTCATGTTATATCTGATCAAAATAGTAGAAACATCATTGAAGGAGAAGAAACTGATTTTTTAATAGGAGATAATATTAGAAAAGAATATGAATTAAAGACAAAATTAGATGATAGCTTTATGAGAACCTTTGATGGATTAAATAAAATTTATAAAAATGAATATGGAATAAAAAAAGTCTCTAGTAAAGTATTTAGTTATATTAAAGATAGTAAATTATCTGCATTTCTAAAAGATATAGTTAATCAAAAAAATAAAGGGAAGAGACTTGATTATGAAGAAGTTATAAATTACATAAAACACAGCACTATAGTTAATATACAGGATTATGAGGAAGAAAAATTAAATTTTCTTAAAGCTAATTTAGAAGGATCTTTAATCAACATAATATTGAACTTAGATAAAGAATTATTGAACTTGAATTCTCAAAATATTTTAGAACTAGAAGAAAATGAAGCGGCTATTGAGATACTAAATAAATTTGATTACATAAATGATTGCATTGTATGTGAAACGAAAGATATAAATACTAAAAAGTTAAAATCAAAAAAGAATCAACATAATATTGAAATAGTAAATAACTTAAATGATAACGAAAAGGCAATAATTGAAAATGTTTTAAACAAAATAAAGGGGAATGATCCTTTATCGATAAGAAAGGCGCTTTATATGATTTTGAATGAAGGAGATGTTACTGAATTAAAATCTTTAGTTCATGAAATAAATAGGTACATAGAAATCTATAGAATAGAAGTGAAAAATAAATTTATAAAAGTTTGTGAAGACGCAAAGCTAGAGGATATTTTTCAAGAGTATTCAAAAGTAAAGAGTGAACAATTGGAGTTAGTTGAAGAAGATTTACTTTTTATTCAAAATATAATTAGTGAAAGTATTGATAAGGAATTAAAAATAGAAAGAACAAAGGAAAATAAAATTTCAATTTTACTTGAAAATGAACAGTTACTAAATAAAGATAGAAATGAATTACATTTAAGTAATGGAGAACAAAATTTTATTTCTCTTACCTTTGAATTATTAAAAGCTAAAAATACTCAAAAAGAAGTAATTATTATTGATGATCCAATTTCAAGCTTTGACTCTATATTTAAAAACAAAATTGCATATGCAATTATTAGATTTTTGGAAAATAAGAATCAAATTATTCTAAGTCATAATGTAGATTTAATAAGATTATTGGAACATCAAAAAAATAATTGTTTTAATTTATACCTTTTAAATAATACAGATGGAGAGTTAAATGGAATAATACCAGTTAGCAATTGCGAGAAAAAAATATTATTATCCATACCTGAATTCTTAGAGATTTTAAAGTCAGACATATTTAATGAAATTTATGATGAAAAGGCCTTTTTAATATCTTTAGCTCCTTTTTTAAGGGGCTATGCACAAATTACATTAGATATAAAATCTAAAAATGAATTAACAAAAATTATGCATGGATACAATTCGGAAAAAGTTAATATTACACATATATACAGTAACTTAATAAAACCGACGAGATGCTTCAAAAATAACATCGAAATTAGTTCTCAAGATATTATAAATTATAATGTTAAAAATGCTAAAGTGTTAAAGGAAGACACAAATTATAAGTTGTTAAAAAGGTCTCTTTTTCATACTTTAAATTACTTGTTTTTAAGACTAAGTGTAGAAAAGAACTTGGTAGATTTATACAAAATAAATACAAAAAAATATGATATGTTAAGTAAAATTATATTTAAGGCATTTTCTGATAATAGCATAAAAGAAAACATTAAACACAGAGCGTTTTTTGCCTCTAAAAAGACACTTTTAAATGAATTTAATCATTTTGATGGGAATATGAGCGTTTTCTTTCCTGCATTAGATATAACCGATAAGGCCCTTGAAAAAGAAAGGGAAGCAATACTAAATTATTTAGAAAAATTAAATCCACAAACTGTACTTGTTTATTAGATAAAATTATTATTTAAGTAACAAAAACGGTGAATTTCCAACTATAAGAATCAAGATAAAATATTATAAAATAGGAGCAATACAATGACAAGTCAAATGTACGATGTTTTAAAAGACATAAACCCACAACTAGCAGAGTTAACAGATGAAATTGAAAAGTTAATTTTCGTAACGCCTCGTGCTGCGACTCAATCTATGCGAACTCTTGTTGAAACATTAGTAAAGCATGTCGCTAAGATTGAGAAAATGCACCATCTTCAATGGTCAAACTTTGCAGAGCAGCAACTAGCATTGAAGCAAGAAGGTATACTAACAGATACTGCAGATAAAGCCATTACATTAGTACGTAAGCAAGGGAATATCGCGACACATGATGGATCACGCAAAATATTAATCCGAGAAGCTTTAACTGTTTGGGAATATACCCATTTAGTAATCAGTTGGTACATTGAAACGTATGCGAGCCCAGATACAGAAGTACCGCCATACATAGAACCAAAACCATACAGAGATCAGGAAAATGATGAGTCTTTAATTGAAAGAATTAAAGAATTAATCGAAGGAATGATGAATGGGGAGGGAAATCAACAGCAACAACAATTAGTACCAACCCAAACAACGAAGAAAATTGCTCGATCCATAAGTTATCAAGATCAAACAATTGAAATACCGCTTTTTTTACGTGATGCTTTTTTATTACCTCAACGTTTTCCAAAATCAACAACGTTCTTAATTCGTTTAAATGGAGAGCAACAAGCACGAATTATGAGTGAGTTACCATCTCAGTTAGAAGGGTTACATGAATATGTAAAACGTTTTAAAGAAACTAATGATGCAACATTTTTCGAAGAGTTAAAAACCTATATCGAAGAAGAAATTGAACGCAAAAAGATCCAAGAAATGTATGCTGGCGAAACATTACTATTCTACAAAGCTGATTATATTATCTTGACTGATGTTCTGGGAGAAGTACCACTAACAAAAGAAAACTTCCCAGGTCTTACAAGCCTTATGAATAGCTTGCAAGAACAAGAATTTACAAAAGTGGTAGATCTACCAAAAGAACTCGTATTACTTGGCAAATACAGAAATGTAGGTGAAACGGCCCTTGCCAATTTGTTTAGCCAATTAAAAGCTAAAAGTGTGATGTATAGTAATATGGTAAGTGGAGATATGCAGTTGAGTTAAGCTGAAGTAACAAGCCTGGGGTTAGATAAAATACAGATACCTAAACGGATTTAGGTAGCTTAATGCCATTATAGGAGGACGTTTATGAATAAGTTCGTATCAATAGCTATTGCAGCTTTAATTTTTTCTATAGTGTTAGGAATTTCAGTTATAATTGATTTTGCTATTGATAGAACTGTTAATAATTTATTAATAGGTTATTCTATTGTATTATTCCTTGTAGGTATAACCTATCTCCTTATGAGAAAGAGAAAATGAAGAATTTAAGAATAGCTTAAATTATAATAAGATACAAAGTTTGATAGAACTGGTAGTCAATATAACAAGGGACCAAAAGGCACTAAATCTAAATCATTGATTTTAGTGCCTTAGTCAATAATTGATGTTAGAAATAATGAGAATTATAAATTAATATTCCTAAGCTCAAATTTAGCAAAGAGTAATGCTTCCTCGTTAATAACTTTTTTATCCATCAATTCTTCACCTGAATTTAAAATATCCTTTTTTTGAACTTCAAGAGATTCGTGAAATGATGTTAATTCTGTTTCTCTATTCATAAAAACTTTCCGGTATACTTCATCTGTTGGCTTATCTATGTAATCTTTGATTCTTTTAATCATTTTCTTTGAAGGTTTATTATTTTCATTAATACTATTTAGATAGAATGTATAGCTTATTCCTAATGCTTTACATAATTCTTTTTTTGTTAATTTTTCAATTGCACGTTTTATTTCAGCTTTTTAATAAGTATTCTTTCATCTGTCATAGTTAATTCTCTCCCTGTATTACTATTGGTTTTTCCATATTACTATTTTGGTATATAGCTATTATAGTAATTTGTCAATAATCGAATGTATGAGGTAATAACTATTATCGCGTAATCGTACTACAATAGAGATATTTTTAATTATTATCATTGCAACTTAAAGTAAGAAAAATAAGAAAGTTAAATAATTACAATATAATGTTATTAATAAGGTTTTATAAATTCTAATCTAAATCAGGAGTGACAGTAATGAACATTCGAGATCTTTTCAACCTAGAAAACGACACAGCCTTTCAAAAATTGAATCAGGCTGTGAATTCGTTTAATACGTTAAAAATATTGAAACTAGAAAGTCATGAAATTCGGCATTCGAATATATTATCATGGCTATTAAATCCGAAAGAAAATCATAGTTTACGTGATTATTTTTTACGTAAAATGTTGGAACACTTAATTTTGATAGATGAAAATAGTAAAAATCCACAATATGACACTATCGGGGGAATTCTGAACCAATCTTTAATAGATAGCCATGTATATCGTGAGGTAAAAACAGATAAAAATCGATATATCGATTTACTTATTGTCAACCAACAGTTGAAAACGGTCTTTCTAATTGAAAATAAGTTTTATTCGACTGAATCGGAAAATCAGTTGGATGACTACTTAGAATATATTGAACATCAATTTGAGAATTTTATGATTATTCCAATATACTTAACGCTTGATGGGGAAGAGCCTTCAAACAAGCAATATTTCATCATGACTTATGAACGAATCGAATCCATTTTACATACCATTCTGATGTTATATAAGGATCAAATAAGTGATGATGTTTATAAATTTATCAAAGATTATGATCAAATATTAAAAGAAAAATTTTATCCAAATCAAGATCAAATCATACAAGCAATCGAAATTTATCGAAATCATAAGCCAATAATTGATGCGCTTTTTGAAGAAACATCCACACAGTATAAGCAATTACATTTTCAATCAGGGTATCAATTTGAATTCATGACAAAGTATAAAAATACCATCAATTATATTTTCAAACATGGACAAAATATTTTATCCTATAGCTTTGAACAATTCGTTCAACAACAGTTTAAAGAAGATGTTCTCTATAATGCTCATCCAACTGTCCCAAACTTGTTACCTCCTGAATGGCAAGCTATTAGTAAAATTCAATTGCGTGAACCAAACTATTGGTTAGGAAAGGGATTGATTGTTTGGTTTGAACAAACGAATGATCATCGTTTACGTCTGATCGCTGAAGTGGGGCCAATCCAATATGCTGGACGTCTTTCACTACTCGAAGGATTAGAAACAGTCGGTTTATCTTTTAGAGAAAATTCTAAATTAGAAAAAGCACGTTATACACGAATTTACACGCAAAAAGTAGATGTCAATAAGTGGGATGATATGGAGGAACTCACTCAAGCAATGATGGATTTGTACAATAGCGCAGAATTTTCTTTGTTACGAAAACAAGTAGCGTCCATTTTAAATCATAAAAAAACTATTAACGAAGAAGCGAAGAAACAAGAAAAAATCTCAATTTCTAATGACGCGAAAAATAAAATTCAACATGCATTTAAAAAATGGATGAAAATGAAGGACATCCCTGAAACACATTATCGTGTTTCTTCTCGAAATCTATCTTTTAAAATCCCGTTGTTTGATGCATTTAAAGAGAAGTTGGGTGAAACAAGAGAAAAATGGTGGTGGGATAATGGACCATTCTTATTTTGGATGAATATTAACCCAGAAAAAATATACTTTACGTTAGAAGTTGGACCGATTGAAGCCGAAAAACGAGTTTTTCTGATGGAGAATTTGAAAGAAAAGGATATTAACTTTAGTAAAAAGGGATTGTCCCTAGAGGCTAAATATAATCGTATTCATTCTGAAACTATATCAATTGAAGGCTTGGAAGAAGTGGAGTTAATGAATGTGTTCAATGCAATGTACAACAATAAAGATTTGCAAGTCATTTTAGAAAAACTTCAAGTGATTTATGATGAGAAGGTTAGTGAAATGGATTAATTTTCGATTCTAAGATGTGTAGTACCATATAAAAATCTTACGAGATTAAAATTAATATTATCATAGAATCTATTTAAGATAGTTGATACTCAAGGGTGGTTGGCACTCTCCCAAAAAGGGTGTGATGCCAATGTCAGTATTCGAGGCATTAATGTTTGCAATCGCGTTTGCAACGTTAGTCATTGCAATTCTGTCATTTAATCATAAAAAATAACCCATCCTTGAGTTAGCCGCTCGAATGGGTTATTTTAACCTAATAACAGCCAATCCCCTTAAGGGAACTAACTATCTAATTGACCGTTTGATGGGATAACATCAGCGGTCATTTTTAATTTTATGCTTTTGATAATTTTAGTATACGTGGAGATTGTAATTATTTCAATTAAATTGGTATTATATTGTATAATATAGTAATATATGTTTCTTTAATTGTATGTATAGTTAGTATAAGTAGAACTTTTTGAAATAGTTGAATAAGAAGTGCATGAATGCTTAAAGGAATGTAGACTAACTCGAGATGACTTTGTTCAGATGTTTTTTGCGACGAGTAATTGCAATAGAAGAATTCGAGTTAACTTATAGGTAATTTAGATTGTGTTAATAGATGGTTTATACACCATGATGTACATCAATTAAACCTTTTTAAGAGAAGTATCTATTAATCTAAGAGGTGATATGATGAGAATTCCAGAAGCAAGGCTGAATGTTGGAGCAAATCCTACTTTAATATCTTTATCAGATGTATCACGCGAAAAATATTATAAAGAGCTCAGGGGGAATCTGTATTGTCCAACCCCAAATTGCAATGCTAAGTTAATCTATAGTAGTGGTGAAAAATCTCATTTTAGAACATGGCAATATAATTTACATTCCCAAAGTTGTCAATATAGATTTGATCATTACACCGTCGAAAAGGAACAAGTTGCAGCTGTTGATGTAATTGTTGGAATTGAATTTGAGCGTAGACAGAAAGCATTAAGTGAAGCATATTCCATCTTAACAATGTCGGAAGAAGAGAAAAAGTCACTTGAAGAATTGAAAACTCAAAATATATCAAATCACAATCCTAAAAAAAGTGGAAGAAAAGAATCGCAAGGTATACAGTTAACATTATTTGATGAGCAAACGGCTAGACAACTATTAAAAAGAAGAGGTCCTAACCTAAAAAAAAGAAAAGTTTCTCAGCTAGATTCATCTCATATAGGAAAGAACTGCTTATTGATGGGCTACATCAAAAAGGTAAAACTTCAAGGAGAGATTGCACTCATCATAGTTTTAGAAGATCAGAAGGAAATAAGGGTTATGTTTGAAGAGGCATTTATTAAAGAACCTAGAAACGGAATATATTTAAATAAATTTGGTGCAATTGAGCGTTTATTAAAACGGCAACAAATCATACCTTTTACTGGGATTGGAGAGGTAAGACAGAACCACATCACTCAAGAATTGGAATTTGTTATTTTCTTCGGAACAGATTTTAGAATAGACAACAACGATTTATATGCACTTGCAATTCGAATGATGTAATGGGTGTTATGCTTTCATTCTGAAGAAGACATAAAACGTCTAAAATCGAAAAGGAGAAGCCAATGTATTTACAAAAAGTTTCTTACAAACGACAACAGGTACCAGATTCTTCAATCTATCCTTTTAATATCGCATGGATGGAGAATTTTCAATGTCTTGAGTTTCCGTCTAATGTAACATTTTTTGTTGGTGAAAATGGAACTGGAAAGTTAACCCTTTTAGAAGCTATAGCTGATCAATGTGATTTCAATACAGCAGGTGGAGGAAGAAACAGTTATTTTGAAGTTGATCAAGCAGAATCTGCTTTGGGGGAGTATATTCGATTATCTTGGAGCCCAAAAGTAACAAAAGGTTTTTTTCTAAGAGCTGAAACATTCTATCATTATGCAAGTTATATTGATGCATTAGAAGATATTCCAAGTAGAAAGTACGCTGCATATGGTGGAAAATCATTACATCATCAATCCCATGGTGAATCATTTCTTTCCCTATTTAATAATTCGTTTGGAGGAAAAGCAATCTATTTGTTAGATGAGCCAGAAGCCTCCCTTTCACCAGTAAGACAATTAAGTCTTATGAAAATTATAAAAGATTTGGAGGACACTGCTCAATTTATTATCGCAACGCATTCACCTATCTTACTTGGATATCCAAATGCGACAATCTATAATTTTGACAATGATGATCTTGAAACGATTCGATACGAAGAAACCATTCACTATATTCTAACAAAACGTTTTCTTCAAGCTCCTGAATTAATTCTAAAGGAGTTGTTCCAAGAGGATGAGGAATAAGAATTTGTAAATTTTTTTAGATTAAATGCCAGTCTCCTAATCAATTAATATCATTTTAAGGTTACATGATTTAAATCTGTAAAATATAAAACAAAATGTTGATATAAAAAGACTTAATTTATGTAGGGCTAGACTTGTTAGCAAACAATGATTTCAGAAAAACTTCAAGTGATTTATGATGAGAAGGTTATAAGATGGAGTATTTTTCATAAGCACTAATCCTAATATCATGTAGTACTTAATTTGGAAAGTATATAGAGTTTATTCAACATATCAAAATCTTGCTAAGCTTAAATTAGCAAAAGAAGATAGTATGTTGTGAAAATCTAAATTGTACTTAAATACTATTATCAGGAACATATGTTTGATATAATGGTATTTAAGATAGTTGGTACTCAAGGGTGGTTGGCTCACTCCCGTTAGAAAGGGGGTGGTGCCATGACAGTATATGAAGCATTAATGCTTGCAATAGCTTTTGCTGCATTGATGGTGTCGATACTTTCATTTAAAAACCATAAAAAATAACCCATCCTTGAGTTGCAGCTCAGATGGGTTACTACCCTGAAAATAGCCAATCCCTTTGAGGGAACCAACTATCTAATTGACTGTTCGATGCAATAACATCGGCGGTCTTTTTAGTTTATGTTGTTCATAGTTTTAGTATACGTGAAGATTGTTATGATTTCAAGAAATCTAAAATAATCCTTTACCTTTACACTTGTAGTATACATAGGGAAGATCAATCTAATATATATTAATTCACTTTTTCACTATTCGATTTCTTGTTGCAGTTGTATGTGGTCTTACAAGAAATCTACTTTCTTGCAATAGAAGAATGAGAAGCTCATAAGAACGGTAGTTGGCTTCGATATCGAGGGATTCCATTTCAGTATGTTCATTGAAATAGCCAGCTGAGATATTCATGCTGTTGATCCCTTGAGAAGCCCATATTCGAGTATCACTGCTACCTCCTTGAACGATGCGCCAATTACCAGGATGGCGATCATTTGCATATCGGTGGATTCTGCGAGCAAATTGCTCTGTACAAAATTGCATATCATAACATGACGTTACGAGATCACCAATTCCTCGGCGATCTACGACAAAAGCCATATCTATGTCCCATAAGAAAAAGTCATTCACGGCTCTCGCACCTCTTAGACCGATTTCTTCTTCTACTGTAAAGATAATCTTAAGAGTCCCTTTAAATCCGCTTTTCTTCGCCGTTTTCACGGTAGCTAACACAGCACAGATACCTGCACGATCATCCGCACCGAGAATGCCATCGCTTGAAGTCAAAATCGAATAATTTTTTACAATTGTACGATTTGGTGAAAATACATCCACTGTATCTAAATGTGCATTTAAAAGAATCGTCGGTCCATGCCCATAGGATACTTGTGCAATGATGTTGCCGTATTTATCTGTTGTTAAATGGTCAACATGATTTGAAAGTTCATCTAAGACAAAACTTCGTATTTGTTCTTCATCTCTGCTCACACCTGAAATATTTAGTAGCTTCTCAAGTAAGGTGTAATATTCATCCTTAGGCATTAATATACTAGTCTTTTCTAAAATCTCCGTTGCTTGCTCTTTTGTCATTTTATTTAATGATAAAGCCATATTAGGCAGATCATAACGAGAAATACGGAATTTTAGTGAACGACCTGTTCTGTTTGTTTCAATACCAATACTTTGTAAAAATGAAGCAGCTTGCATTGCAATATGTGAAGTTTCAAAGCCGATTACTGGACGATTACGGTCATGCCCATCACAAGAATAGTTTGTTTTAAAACCTAGACGATTCAGTTCAATTACAACTCCACGTACGTAGCAATCGATGGCTTCTAGCGGAACTACATTGCCGTTCAGCAGCATTTCAGTACGACTGTCTGTATGTTTTTCAAGAATCTCAACAAAGTCTTGTTCATTCATTTCTTCAGCAATGTCTAGTGCTGATAATTCTTTTTTGACATTTAGAAGTAGGGTAAGGTCACGCTCAACTGTTGAATATTCTCTTGAAAGGGGTGCATCCTTCATGTTATAAAAACCATACTTAATAAATAGTTCATTTAAAGACACTTTTTTCATCTTTACATCTCTCCCTCAAATTTAATCCGCTGTCGATGCGGTATAATTATACTTTAAATCATGCTTTGGACAATATTGTCCGAGCTAGATATATCAAGGGTTTGTGTAAAATGAAAAGGACTTCTGGATTTAGAAGTCCTCCGTTTCTTTATAAAAAAATTTATAGGTTTGCGGTACAAAAGAAATTACATCTTCATCTAATTTCTTTTGCAGTTCAAGTATTTTGATCAGTCTATTATCACTCTCAAAAAAACCATAATTGTTTATTCTACTTACATAAAAAACACAGTTAAATCCAACGATAAGTTATTTACATGAACCATCACAAAAACGATTTTCTTTATGCCTTGATTTAGCTGAAATTTTCAAACCAATGCTAGTCGACCCATTGATTTTAACATTGGTTAACACAAAAAAGATACAATCAAAACACTTTGATGATCATGAAGGAATGGTTTATTTAAATGATGAAGGAAGAAAAATAGTTATAGCTGCGTTTGATGAAAAATTAAAACAGACTATTCGTCACCGAAAATTGAATCGAAACGTTTCCTATAAATATCTAATCCGCCTTGAATGTTATAAGTTAATAAAACATGTTATTGGTGACACAATTTACACACCATTAAAGGCTTGGTGGTAATCAATGTTTGTCATTATAACATATGATATTAATGTTAAAAGTGTAGGAAAAGTATGCAAGAAACTACGAGAACACCTTACTTGGACACAAAACTCTGTATTTGAAGGAGAATTAACCAAAGGGCAGTTTATGAAATGTAGAAAAGAAGTAGAAAAAATAATTGATCCTAGCGAAGATAGCATTTATTACTATATTGTAGAAAATCCAAAACATATTAAAAAAGATACGGTTGGAAATGAAAAAGGGGATTTTGACCTTTTTTTCTAATCTGGTGCATTCTGGAAATAACCGTATAACCTTTAGTAAACCTTGATATAATCATGTTATGAGCAATATTTGCAATTTAACAAAAAACCACATTGAAGGTTCACTGCAAATTCACTAACACAAACGTTGATTTCATGCGGTTTGAATGTAGGGTTTTATCTGAACATAGAGGGATTTAAAGAATTCACTGTGGTTTTTAGCTGCGAGTACCGACGCGGTTTTATCTGAACATAGAGGGATTTAAAGTTTGTTACTTCAATATGTGCGTCGAATGTAATTTCAGTTTTATCTGAACATAGAGGGATTTAAAGGAATCTTTACTCTCTGAAATTACTCAACAAAGAAAGCGTTTTATCTGAACATAGAGGGATTTAAAGCATCGTCGGACTCAATTAGTTTTTTGCGTCTTCGATTGTATTATCTGAACATAGAGGGATTTAAAGCATGATCGCAATTTAAAGATTACGAAGATAGCGAATGGTTTTATCTGAACATAGAGGGATTTAAAGTTAGTTAGCGTGAAAGAGCCATATGATACGTTATAAGTTTTATCTGAACGTAGAGGGATTTAAAGATTAATTCAATCAAGAGTGGCAATTTGCACATTGATTGAATTAATACTTTTATTTAAAAAACATAAAAAAATAACCCATCCTTGAGTTAGATGCTCGAATGTGAGGCACCTCATATCTGAAGTCATATACTAAAAAGACTTGAATTGCGTTGGATGCCTAGCATTTTTCACTACACCGTGAATCATTAAAAAGACTTAGTATTAAAGATAAACCTGCAACTATTCCAAAAATATTTGAAGAAGACGTAACATTTATAAGCCAATACAAAATAGAGGAATTAGCGATAACCTCAGGTAAATTATTAAAAGATGCGAGTGTTGCAGTGATTGGATATGTAAAAGATAGTAGTAAGGATGGAATTGATACACACCATATTAAAGATGGATTTATTTTAAATGACCATTTCTTCACTAATATAAGAGAAAGATAGAGACCAAATAGAATGGAGATAATTACTTTAAACCAAATTAAAGGAATTAAATTAAATGTTGCATCCGCAGATTGTTTTGATTGAATTTCATAACTGAAACTGAGTCTAGCTAATATGATTAGCCCGATAATCCATAAAATTTTCCAAAAATAAGATAGCCATTTGTTTCTTATCATGCAAATCCCTCCTTTTCTACTATACGTTAAAAAAGGAGATAAAGTTTCAAAATTCTATAATAAATCCGATATATGTAACTTATAGAATTAGAGATTTTACTTTTAATAAGAATATACTTTTGGTATTGTCTATTTATAGTTGGTGCTCAAGGGTGGTTGGCTCCCTCCCGTTAGAAAGGGGGTGGTGCCTATGACAGTATATGAAGCATTAATGTTTGCAATTGCATTTGCTGTATTGATGTTGTCAATAATTTCATTTAAAAACCAAAAAAATAACCCATCCTTGAGTTAGCGGCTCAGATGGGTTATTCCCTCATTTAGCCAATCCCCTTAAGGGAACCAACTATCTACTTGACCGTTCGATGCCACAACATCGGCGGTCTTTTTAAGTTATGCTCTAACTAACTCTAGTATACGTAGAGATTATATAATTTTCAAGAAAAGCAAATTCCGAGTAGGTGCGGACACATTTCAATAATTTTCAAGAATATAGTTTAATGTCATGTCCAATCCTATATTTTAATAAAGAATTGGATATAACGAATTTTATCCGAACTCCCGCGGTTTTGAGTGAAACTCCCGCGATTTTTTGGTAAACTTCCGCGAAATCAGACCAAACTCCCGCGATTTCAAAATCCCACATTCAGGATACCCCGTCACTTATTCCATATTATCTTCCGAAGTTCTTCATGTAATGCGGTCCTTCTCGGATACATTTCCTTTAATTGTTCGGTGATTTCTTTCACATCGGTTTCATATCCAGCATCACAAAATTGTTGAAGTGCACCTCGCAATATTTGGTAACCACTACGATTCGCTACAGTTATAGCTTGTTTCTTGATGTCTTGATAGAATAATGCTTTAACTTCTTCCGAAAAATCCTCTTTTAGATAAGTGGAATACGTATAAATGCGGCTCGGAGATTGTTGACAATAGTTGAGCAGTTTTGCAAATTCTCTCTCATTAATAAGAAGATCAGGGTACCATGAAGGATAGTTAGCTAGTTCATCAAATGCAACGATTAAATCTTGGACGATGTTGCTCCATTCCGAGTGATCATACAATTCTTTTAGTTCTTGATAAAAATACAAGTCTCCTTCAGCAGCAAGCATAAAGGCTATTCCACGCATAGCTTCTTGATTTCCTAACTTTTGATGTGCATTATAAGCATATTGCTCCCATTTTGAGCGTAGTTTTACTTTTCCAAAATCACTGTCAATTCCTTCTGATGCTAGTTTAAGTGCTTTTTCGAAATCTTCATCCTCAAATGCAATGTGGATTAATGTTTCGCGAACGTGCGGATTTTGTCGATGCTTATCTATAAATAATTGAATCTGTTCTTCATCTTGTGAAATAATGAGCGCACGGAGTATTAAAGCTTCTGCTTGTTCTCCAAAATCTTCACTATTGAAAGATATCTTTGGAATAGTTGTGCAATAAGCGTTTGAAAATACTGGGTCTTCACAAAATGGTAATGCCTGTTTCAAAAGTTCAAGCTTCCAATAATCCTCTTCTGTTTCAATAGCAACGTCGAAAAGTTTTCTTAAGATATCTTCTTGCTGTTCGATGGAGCAACTAGTAACCCCTTTAGGAATAACCTCATCTAAAAGGCTAACGCACAATTCTAACACTTCTTCTATCATCAATGTATGATTTGAAATATCATAAAGTTTAGCTGTTTTTGAAAAGCAGAGTAGCGTAAGCTCACTGGCTAAATGAAGTTCTCCTTGTTTGATCAAATCATGCACTTGGTTAATGACTTCTTCTACACCAATTAATACTAAGTCCTCTTCACTCGATGAGATATACCCTTTCTTTAATGCATTTTTCATTGGTTTTAATATAGTCTTTTCTGCTTTTTTTAATAGATTTGTTTGCGAAATAGTATCATTCATAAAAGATTTTAAAATTCTTTGCTGGAAATGTGAATCCTCATGAGCTACATCTAGTAGAAAGTGAATAAGTGAATCTTTTGTTTGTTCAATAAGAATCGTTTCTAGTGGTGGATGGTTGAGCACCATTTTTGGTTCGTCTTGCAATGCGTAGAAAACAGCAACTTCGTGTTTGCAATAAGTACCATCATAAGGACAGTTGCATCTTGAAGATGTAATCTCTTCTTCAGATGATAATTTCACATGAACTGTATAATCATCCGTTCCTTCTACGGTTGCTTCCCAATCTGTGTTTGTCAATTGAGTAAGTTCAACTATATGCCCATTTTTAAAATAATTTTTCCCTCGTTTCACGATTGTACTGGAAATATAATTTTGGAAATTCGTTAAATTCATGTACAGTATATCCTTTCAGTTTTATTCATTTTCATAATATAAAAAATTAGTCGTAAAGAAGGCAATCGATTGAAATTTATAAATATATAATACACTATTCAAATTAGAAGGTTTTACTTTACGTGCAAGTCCAGGTTTAGAACTAGTAGATCTTGAGGCTTTTTCATATTATTGCTAAGATATTTTTAAGTAATATCGCCAAAATACATATTTCTAAAAACAAAAGTAAATGAAAAATTTAATTCTAACGCCAAGAAATCGGGGTCTTACAATGCTTAAACAAGGAATTTACGAGGAAATTATAAATCAAAAACTAAAACAAGAAATGCAAGATTTAGATATAACAACCTTTGATATTGGTAAAGAAAAGTTGGATGTAGAAGAAGCTAGAAAATTACTTTCTTCCTATATTTCACTAGTTACGAGAAAAGCACTTCGTTTTGTACGAGACAACGAAAAGAGTGATCCAAAGCAAGCAATTGTTGATCAGATTCGTACATGTAATGACATTATTAGAACGTTGAGTGAGCGTTTGGATGATGAAGAGTTCAGTCGATTGCAAATTGAAGAGGAGGGGGAGGTCCTTACTTCCATCTATTCACGACTTAACTCTGCTAGAAGCTTGAAAAAGCGTGATGTCATACGTCCTGTTACGCCACTTTCACAAAGTTCTCTATTTACTGGTTCCAAATATGAACCCAATATGTTGGAGGAAATGAAGAAGGAAATTGTAACAGCTAATTCCATCGATATGTTAGTTTCGTTTATAAAATGGAGTGGTCTTCGTTGTATTATGGAAGAGCTTCGAACGTTTACCTCAAATCCGGAAAATAGACTTAGGATTATCACAACTTCTTATATGGAAGCAACTGATTTTAAAGCTATCCAAGAATTAAGTAAACTTTCGAATACTGAGATCAAAATATCATACGACGTGGATCGCACAAGACTTCATGCAAAAGCATATTTATTTGAAAGAGAAACAGGATTTAGTACTGCGTATATTGGATCATCTAATTTATCTAATCCAGCTTTAACTTCTGGATTAGAATGGAATATGAAAGTAACGGAAAAGGATTCTTTTGATATTCTCGAAAAATTTAGAGCGACTTTTGAAAGCTATTGGAATGACAATGAGTTCAAACTGTACAGTGCTGAAAGTCAGGAAGATCAGCTTATATTAAAAAGGGCATTATCAAAAGCTAAAGTAAAAGAGGAAGAGGAACGCTATTACTTATTTGATATTCAACCTTATTTTTATCAAAAAGAAATATTAGAGAAGTTACAAGTAGAAAGAGAAGTATATGGGCGAAATAAAAATCTACTAGTTGCTGCAACTGGTGTAGGGAAAACAGTTATTTCGGCTTTTGATTTCAAACAATTTAGAAAAACGCATCCGTCTGCAAAATTATTATTTGTTGCCCATCGAGAAGAAATTTTGAAACAAAGTTTAGAAACCTTCCGCGTTATTTTAAAAGATCCGAACTTTGGAGACATACTGGTACGGAATTATCAACCGGACTCATTTGACCATTTATTTGTTTCAATCCAAAGTTTTAATAGTAAAAAGATGTATGAACGAACTACTCCGGATTATTATGATTTTATTATCGTGGATGAGTTTCATCATGCAGCTGCTCACTCGTATCAGAAATTATTAGAACATTATCACCCTAAAATTCTGCTTGGTCTAACAGCAACACCAGAACGTATGGATGGAAAAAATATATTGTCTTATTTTGATGAAAGAATATCTGCTGAAATGCGATTAACAGAAGCGATTGATCGAAAATTACTAAGTCCATTCCAGTATTTTTGTGTGAGTGACACTATCGATTTAGACCAATTAAAATGGAGTCGAAGAGGTTACGACATTAAAGAACTTGAAAATGTTTATATTTCAAATGATTTACGAAGTCGTCATATTATCAAAAGTATCTATAAATATGTCACAGATATTAATGAAGTAAAGGGACTGGGATTTTGCGTATCTATTGAACACGCCAAATATATGGCGAAATTCTTTTGCGATGCAGGGATTCCGGCCGAGGCTCTATATGGGAATGTTGACTCAAAAATTCGAAATGAAGTACAAAAACGACTAGTTAGTGGAGAGATAAGATTTATCTTTGTTGTCGATCTATATAACGAAGGGGTAGACATTCCAGAGATCAATACCATTTTGTTTTTACGGCCTACAGAGAGCTTGACGGTGTTTTTACAACAGCTTGGTCGAGGACTGCGGTTAGCGGATGAAAAAGAATGTTTAACGGTTTTAGATTTTGTTGGACAAGCTCACAAAAATTATAACTTTGAGGATAAATTTAAAGCGTTAATAGGGAAAACAAAACATTCCGTACGTCATTATGTTGAGAATGGATTTTCACAACTACCGAAAGGATGCTTTATTCAATTAGAAAAACAAGCGAAAGAATATATCTTAAGGAATGTAAAGAGTAGCCAAAATACGCGTAACAATCTAATGGCGAAGATGAAATATTTTGAAGCAAATACGGAGCAAGAATTGACACTGGCTAATTTTTTAAATCATTACCATCTTTCTCTTTATGATTTCTACGGAAAAAGTGGAGATCGTAGTTTTTGTCGTATGAAAGTACAAGCTGGTTTAGCTGATGATTTTGAATTTCCAAATGAAAAGACATTAACAAAACGAATTTCAAAATTATTTCATCTGAACTCAAGAAAGTTTTTACAATTTATCATTAACTATATAAAAAACTCGACGATTCAATCATCTGAAGAACAATTAATGCTTGCCATGTTGTATTACACTTTCTATCAAAAACATCCAAAAGATGAAGGGTTCGAATCAATTGAAGGAGGTATGGACAGTATCTTATCCATTGAACAATTTAAACGAGAAATTTTAGAAATTGTCGACTATTTATATGAATCTATTGATTTGATGGAAAAAGAAAATGACCTACACTTTGAATGTCCGTTAGGTGTCCATAGTAAGTATACGACTGCTCAAGTACTTGCGGCTTTAGGGTATTATAACGAAGAGAAAAGTCCAACATTCCGAGAAGGTGTAAAACATTTTGCAGATCATCATCTAGATATCTTTTTCATCACATTAAACAAGTCTGAAAAAGAATTTTCTCCTTCTACTTTGTATGAAGATTATGCGATTAACGAACGACTTTTCCATTGGCAAACACAAAGTGGTGTAAAAGCAGATAGTAAAACTGCAAAACGTTATATCACACATAAAAGAAATCATCACCAAATTGCATTGTTTGTACGAAACTATAAAACCGAAAATGGCTATACTTCACCATTTGTATTTCTTGGAACAGCCGAATATGTAAGTCATTCAGGAAGCCAACCTATGAGCATCATCTGGCGATTAAATGAAGAAATGCCAGCTTATTTAGTTCCAGTAGCGAATAAAAATATATTATAAATAGCATTAAATCTAAAAATGGGGAATTGTTTCAATCAGGAACGATTCTCCTTTTTTATATCGTGACAGGATTGAATTGAGAAGATCTGTGAAACAGCCAAAATAAAAAGGCATTAATTTCTATCAGTACTTCGTGATTTTATAAATGATTAACTTTTGTAAAGAAGAAGACAAAGATTTGTCAGTAAATACATATTGACATGTAGATAAAATTTATCTTAATCTATATATGTAATATATTAGAAAAAATAGTATATTATTAAAATTTTTGAATGTTATTATGAACTATTTTTTAGTGAAAAAGTAAATGTAATCGTTTTAAATGACTTTATGAAAATAACAGTAAACTAATATGCTAAAAAAGAGATGCATTCTTTCCAAGAGTATCGTGCATCTCTTTTTACCTTAAAAGGAGAATTGTGATGCGGTGGAAATGGTTGTTTCACTTTTATTGTAAGTAATTTGTCAAAAGTAAGTTATATATGGGTGCGAGTATAGCGCTGATTATCCTTGTCATAAGCCGGATCATGTTGCATAAATTTGATCAATTTCATATACAGGATTTTGGCAATTTACCGTCGGAAATCAGCGGCGTTGTCCAAATTGTTTCCATTTTTTATATGATTTATGCCTATCAAGTCGTTTCCAATGAGCTTCAATATGGGATTCAGACCTTTTTTACAGATGGGCATCGGATTATGGTCGAAAAAATTTCAGCGATGTGGGTGGTGCATAGCCTTTTTCAACTAGCATTAGCCATTATTACATATGGATTCTATAGTTTTTATTTTTTAATCAATGGGCTAGGCATGACTTTTTTATATGCAGAATTGTTTCGAATCATCATGACCTTTTTGTTAGAACCGATGATTCTCTATTTCTTTATGGGGATCCTAGTAGCGATTATTTGTGGCAAGCGTAAAATCAGCTTCTTTTTTATCGCGGTTGGATGGATTGTCACGGGAGGAATGAATTCAGAATTTTTAGGGTCTATTTTTGATAACATCACGGCAAAGGATTGGAAGATTCTGCTTTCATTTAGTATGAGCAACATAAACAGTGCTTATAAATCATTTATTGGTTATGATATTAGCTTGGCATATGAATTGCGCTTTCTATTTTGGCTGTTTTTATTGAGCGAGTTCTTTTTTCTTCTCTCCCTTCGATGGGCACAGGATTTTGCCTTACGAAAGCGGATCCGAAATCTCTTAATTGTTCTTCCGATAGTGCTACTGATCGTAGGAAAAATGGCGATCTTATGGATGCCAAATATGTGGAATAATGCGGATTACGATCAAGAAGTTAAATATTATCAAAAGCTTTCCCATTCAAAAAGCAAGACAAATGAAGCGTATGATATCCGGCAGTATGTGATGCAACTAGATGGGAATCAGCTACAAGTAACAGTGTCACTAAAGAATATGAGGACAATAAGGCCTACTTTTCAGCTTTATCACGCGTACGATATTCAGTCGATTACCAATAATCATCGAGCGGTTTCCTATGAACGGTATGGGGATCTGATTACCCTTCATTTAAAGAAACCAGTTGATCAATTACAATTTACCTATACCCTCCGATCAACAAATTTTCATCCTATTTTAAGAAATCGAAAGTTACTCATTGGAAATATAGCTTGGTATCCAAAGAAAAATAATGATCAAATGTATCGTATAAATAGAGATGGAATTGGTGTCGGTTTTATTCCCAATAAGAATAGCAAAGCAGTTAAGATGACCATTCAAACGAAAGACAATCTATTGTTTATCAATTTACCGAAAAAGGGTGGCGTTTATGAAGGAAAGGCTCAGGCGGTCACATTGATCGTGGGGCAAGGGAAAACGTTGGAAACAGGGGGTTACCACATAACGTATCCTAGTGATTGGCCAGATATTACAGAAAGTGCGCCCACCTTTCTTACCTTTCAGGAAAAGCTATTGACATATGCCAAAGAAATTGGTCCAACCGTTGTGAATCGATTGCCTTCGAAGATTGTGTTAACTCAGAATATAACTAATGGAGTAGCTAAATTAATAAATGAGGATCATTTCGTTTATGATACTAGCTCATTGTATCCATTAGCATCTAAGGATACTTTGGAAGGAATTCCTACAGAGATGATACCGATCATCATTGCACCGAAAAAAAGCCCATTCTATGATGCTTGGCGCCTTGCAGCAACTAGTTGGATGAATCGTAAACTCAATGTATTAGATCAAATTCAATTAGAGGATTTCAATGTCCCATCTGTAAAGGAAGGTACGAAAGTTTTAGAGGAATTTCAAGGGAAACCATTGAAAGAGCAACAGGAATTTTTGAAATACTGGTATGCACATATGGAGGAAGCGACTACCTGGAAGGAAATTCATAGTTGGCTAAAGGGGAATCGAAAATAATGGACCTATATATTAAAAATCTTTCAAAAAAGATAAAAAAACAACCGATATTATCGCAATTATCGCTTCATATAACGGGGATTTATGGCCTCTTAGGACCAAATGGAGCAGGAAAAACAACCGTTATGAAAATTATTGCAGGACTATCCAAGATGGATGATGGCGAAGTTTTTTTAAATGAGGAACTCATAAGTAGAGGAACTTATGTCAAACGAGTAGGTTCCATTGGTTATCTACCACAAGATTTTCAGTTTTATCCGCAGCTAACGATTTTTGAAGTTTTAGAACATATTGCAGTTCTACAAGGAATTGTCGATCCTTCTCTTATTGCAACAGAAATTGATGCAGTATTAGAAGTGGTCAATCTTTCTGAACAAAGACATAAAAAAATTCATGAATTGTCTGGCGGAATGCGTAGAAGAGTGGGAATCGCCCAGCTTCTGCTAAGAAAGCCATCTATTTTGATATTCGATGAACCAACAGCAGGGCTAGATATTGAGGAACGAATTCGCTTTCGCAACTTATTAAAAGTATTGGGCGGTAATCATACGATTATCATTTCCTCACATATCGTAGAGGATATTGAATTTTTATGTACGAAAATTGGTGTCATAAGAAAAGGAAAGAAATTATTTGAGGGTGCACCGGATGCGTTAAAAGATTATGCCAAACACAAAACATTTGATCTGCTTATTTCAAAAGAGGACTTGGATGATTTTATTCTAAAGCATGAGGTTGTCTATTTGGAAGAACAAGAAGAGAAAATTCGTGTAAGGATTTTGAGTGAGGATGATGACATTGGAAAGTCAGTTAGTCCTCGTTTGATGGATGGATATCTAGCGCTATTACAAGAGGATTCGCTATGAAGAAATTTTCCTACTTATTCACGTTTGATCTAAAATTACAGCAGTTTTTCTTCTTTCTTCCATTTGTTGCATATGCTTTAGCCATTCTTTGTATCTATATATCGCCAGATGAGAATCGTGACTATATTTTTTTCCAAGTATTAGCCGTTAGCTTTTGTGGAGTCCATTTACTCTTACATTATAGTTATTTATTTGATGAGGGAGCAAATGAAATTCTTTTGCCCTATTATCGTCAAACTGCTTGGTTAGATCTTTTACGTTATGGGTTAGTAGATGGGCTTTGTATAGCGATTGTTTTTTGTTTTGTTGATCCTTTTTTTCATACCCCACAGGTAGTGGCACATACGATTCTTTTAGCATTATGCTACTTTTTAGGAAGTAGTGCATTGCTTATGATCATAAAAAACTTAGAGATTACCATTTCCTGCATATTAGTTTATACAATCATGGAAATTAGTACACAGGGGACCTTTATGCCATGGCCTCATATTTTCTTCTTTGTCTATCCTTATGTCGATTTATGGGTGAGATTGACGTATATCTCACTTGTCATAGGTTTAATTTTATCAATTGTTATCATTAGTAGATTTTATATAACAAGAAAGTAGATTCGTAAAACGTCATTAAAATAATTTTTTATCATGTGAGGGAAAAGACTTCACCCATTCTTATAATACATTTAGGAACACAATCTAGTAGACAGAGAATTGTTTCAATCAGGAACAATTCTCTTTTTTGCTACAAAAATTATAAACCAAACCCTCCACTTAAACACCAGCGAAAAAGACTTTGCTAAACTAGCGATACGGTTTTAATAGGAGGGCTTATGAATGATTGATACAAAGGAAATGAAATATTTTGAAAATACATTATTGAGCCTTGAGAAAGCATATAAAAGGTTATCGAAGGATATTACAAATCAAGATCAAAGCTTCAAAAATTTACAAAAATATATGATTGACTATAAAAGTGAATTGGATAAATTTGAAGTATATGATTATCAGCAAACGTTAAGCATGATTGATCAGCAAGGGTTTGCGCAAGTAGTGGAAAGAGAGAATATTAAAAAGTTAATCGATTCTCCATATTTCGGCCGTTTTGACTTTGTCTATGAAGGAGAAGAAAGAGAGGACGCAGAAAGCTTTTATATTGGAAGATTTGGTTTTAGAGATGAAGAAGGGAATCCACTTATCTATGATTGGCGTGCACCTGTTTGTAATATGTACTATGAATTTGAACTCGGTGAAGCATATTATGATGCGATGGACCGACGTTTTCATGGCGAAATTATTGGAAAACGTCAGTTCAAAATTGAAAACTCGAAGATTATTTATGCGATAGATAGTTCTCTTACCATTCAAGATGCTGTTTTACAAAAGACGTTAAATGAACATGCAAATGAAAAAATGAAAACAATCGTCACATCTATTCAAAAAGAGCAAAACAAAATTGTGCGGAACGAATCGGCTTATAATGTCATTATTCAAGGAGTGGCGGGATCAGGGAAAACAGCGGTTGCCTTACATCGAATTGCATATTACTTGTATAAGTATAGAGATACCCTGCAAGCAAGTCGAATTTTCATCTTGTCTCCAAATAAGGTATTTGGTGATTATATTTCTTCTGTATTACCAGAACTTGGGGAACAACCAATTCGTTCATTTACCTTAGATGAGCTGACGACAAATCTATTGTCAAAAACGTATACTTTCACATCATTTGAAGAAGAAACGAAAAGGATATTAACAGATCCAACAGGAGAGTTGGCAAAAAGAGCAGGGGCAAAAGCAAACGGTCAATTTGTACAGCAATTACAGACATTCTTAGAAGATTTGAATGGGCATTTGTTTAAGAATGAAACCATATCGATTTCAGATGTTGAGTTTACAGGAGAGTATCTGTTACGTCGCTTCGTACAATATGCTAAAGAACCAGTTCTTACACGTTTGGAACTAATGGCTTATGATGTGATTCAAGTTCTTAAATCTAAGCGGAACGGAGAAGGAAAATTCCTAAGTAAAAATGAAATTATAAAGCGTTTAAAGAAACGCTTAACTTATGCAACACCCTTCGATGTGTTCGAAGCTTTTATACATGAACTAGGGGACGAGCTATTCCATTTCAATAAAAAGCATTTTGAATTTAACGATGTGTATCCTTATCTATATGTGAAAATATTTTTTGAAGGAATCAAAACATATGAATTGGTGCAGCACTTCGTATTAGATGAGATGCAGGATTACACACCGATTCAATATGCAGTTCTTGAAAAAGTGTTTACGTGTAAACGAACAATCATCGGAGATTTTAGTCAGGCACTTCTACCATATGAAACGATTTCAAAGAAAGCATTTGAAGAGATTTTCGCGAATTTGGAATACGTGGAACTTACAACAACGTACAGATCTTCTTATGAGATTGCGATGTATTCGAAGAAATTTATGCGAACCGGTGATATTAATCCAATTGCTCGTCACGGAGAAGAGCCAAAAGAACTTGCATATGAAACACTCAATGAAATGATGACAAGTATTCATAAAGCTATACAAAATGATTATAAAACAACCGCCATTATTTGTAAGACAGAAGCAGATTTAAAAATCATCAAAGAACAGCTTAAAAATGTTCCGTATCATCTATTAGACGGACAAACAGAGAAGTTTGAAACAGGATTACTTTTAACAACGATTCAATATGCAAAGGGATTAGAATTCGACGCAGTCATTGTTCCATTTGTCAACGAAACGAACTATAAAACAGCATTTGACCAAGGGTTACTTTATATTGCTACAACAAGAGCGATGCACCAACTAACGATGTTAGTAGATAAAAACAGTCCTTCACCACTATTGTAGTTTTTCTAAAATTGCAATGATCGACAATACGTCTTTCATTGCTTTTTTTATATTCAATTCAAGTTCATCTGTTACGTGATAAAATTCATTTTTGAATTTTGGTGAGTTTAAAAGAGTATGAATATCTATCTCTTGTTCAACTGTTTCAATTTCTTCAAAAAGATGATGGATGCTCGAAATAGAAAAATGGGCACTACGAAGCGTGCGGATGATAAGTAATTTTTGGATATCTTCCATACCATATTGCCGACGATTTTGTGTATTTCTTTTTACAGAATATAATCCATTACGTTCCCAATTACGAAGTGTCTCTTCTGTTAATTGGAGATGATTAGCGACTTCTTTATGGGTGAATACTTTTGTAGAAACTGCTTTCTCATGTAGGATTTTATTGGCAATTTGAACAGCCTTTCGTGTGTAGTCAAGCTCGGATTTTAAAAATTTTAAATAGACATTTGCGGCCTCTATGCTTTCCGTAAACTTTTCTTGTCCACTGAGACGAACAATTTCCGTCGCCATTTTTCGCAAATTATTTTGTATAAACTCTTGTTTAAAGGCAAGCCGTGCAATATACATTTGTTGTAAATGTATATTCGAATACTCTCGATATCCATTTGCTTTTCGAGGAACTGGCGAGATAAAATGCCACTCTTCATAAAGTCGAACAGTATTCGGATGAACCTGTGCTTTTTTTGCAATATCAATTGTTCGCATTTACAAAACCCCTAATTAGATTTCCTTTTAGAATGTTTATTTTAAAAATTAATTTTAGCATAGTTTGTCTAATATTTTTTACTTCAGCTATTACTCTAGAGCAAATATTAATATCTAGTAGTTCGAATTCATAAAATGATATAACCACTACAAAGTAAAATTATGAAACCGCTTAAATTAATGGATTCTAGGAGGCTAAATACAATGATTCAAACCCAAAAAATTTTTACAGTTAACTCACCAAGTACCATCATATACGGAAGAAACTCATTTGAAAAGGTAGGGGAATATGCAAGAAAATTAGGTGTGAAAGCTTTAATCATTAGTGACCCCATTATGGAGAGTCTAGGTTATGTGGTTCAATGTTCTTCTTATTTAAAAGAACAAGGGTTAGAAGCTGTTTCATACCTTGGTGTTAAGTCAGAGCCGGTGGATACGTATGTATCGAAAGGCCTTGAATTATTTCAAGCGGAAGATTGCGATATCATAATTTCTGTTGGTGGAGGCAGTTGTATCGATGTTGCAAAAGCCATTGCAGTTGTGGCCACAAATGGTGGATATATCGGAGACTATATGAAAATGCAGAAGATAGCTGAAATAACACCAATTCCTCATATCGCTATACCGACTACAGCAGGAACGGGATCAGAGGCAACAGATGCGACCGTCATTACAAACACGACAAATGATGTGAAAATGATGATTAAGCAACCTGTTTTTTTACCGAATGTCGCGATTGTGGATCCTGTTTTAACGTTAACATCTCCACCATCTATTACTGCAGCAACTGGAATAGATGCACTTAGTCATGCGATTGAAAGTTATATTTCAAGATTAGCTCACCCATATTCAGATATGCTTGCATTATCTGCAGTTGAACTAATCGTAAAAAATATCTTGCAGGTGTATGAAAATGGGGATGATCTTGGTGCACGCGAGGCGATGTCGATTGGTTCATTGCAAGCTGGACTATCTTTTTCAAATGCTTCTGTTGCATTAGTTCATGGCATGTCGCGTCCGATTGGAGCACTTTTCCATGTCCCACACGGAATTTCCAATGCGATGTTACTTCCGGCTGTTTTGGAATATTCAAAAGATGCATGTATTGAGAGATTAGCTGATTTAGGAAAATTCTTTAATAAAGAAGAAAAGGATTTATCGAAAGAAGAATTAGCGAATCTATTCATTGATTCGATCAAAGAATTATGTAAAAAGATAAAAATCGGTAATTTGCAGGAGTGGGGGATAGAAAAGGATACCTTCTATGCTGCAATTCCAAAAATGACTGTCGATGCCTTGGCAAGTGGCAGCCCTGGAAATAACCCGAAAATACCTACAGAGGAAGAGTTAGTAGAGTTATATAAAAAGGTATATGACTATGAATTTTAAATATAATAATAACCAAGTATGATACAAAAGTGAAATAGATAACCCATCATTGCTACTTGATGGGTTATTTCTAATTTAGATAGTTTTTTTGGACAAAAGGGAAACGTGAGTTGTACAAAAGGAAGCCTGAGTTGTGCAAAAGGAAGCCCGAGTTGTGCAAAAGGAA
>NZ_ML122548.1:0-93168 GCF_003844195.1 Rummeliibacillus sp. TYF005 | reverse complement strand
TGTCCCCACCCCAACTATTTACAAAGAGCCCATAAATATGCATAGAGGTGAGAGCTATGAACAAAAGCCAAAGACATATTCGAATTCGAGATATGATTGCTAATAATGAAATTGAAACTCAAGACGATTTAGTGGATTTATTAAAAGAAGCAGGCTATCACGTTACACAAGCAACAATTTCACGTGATATTAAAGAATTGCATTTGATAAAAGTACCACTACAAGATGGTCGATATAAGTATAGCTTACCAGCAGATCAACGTTTTAATCCAATCCAAAAACTACATCGTGCACTTGCGGATGCTTTTGTATCTATAGATGGTACAAGTCATATGCTTGTGATGAAGACATTACCCGGTAATGCTCACGCTATTGGATCATTATTAGATCATTTAGATTGGGAAGAGATACTTGGCACTATTTGCGGAGATGACACGATTCTTATAATTTGTCGTGAAGAATCTGAACGTGAAGAAATAAAAAACCGTTTACTTGAAATGTTGTAATGATAGTTTGAGCGAGGTGAAATAGTCATGTTAAAAGAGCTTTCGATTAAAAATTTCGCGATTATCGAAGAGCTAACGGTTGAATTTCTAAATGGGTTAACAGTGTTAACTGGAGAAACTGGTGCTGGTAAATCTATCATTATTGATGCTGTACAACTTTTAGCTGGTGGCCGTGGCTCACAAGAATTTATCCGACATGGTGCAAAAAAGGCTGAATTGGAAGGGCTTTTTACACTAAGTTATGAAAATCATCCTGCGTATGAAAAATGTGAAGACGCTGGAATTGAAATCGAGGAAGGAACTCTCATCCTCCGTAGAGATATATATGATAGTGGTAAGAGTATTTGTCGTGTAAACGGTAAACTAGTACCATTATCCGTTTTACGAGATATAAGTTCGACTTTGATCGATATACACGGTCAACATGAGAGCCAAGAATTGATGGATGATAAGCAACATATTCATCTATTAGATCAGTTTGCAGGTGAAGAAATAATACCGATAAAAGAGCAATATGAAAAGCAATACGAAGCGTATAAGACATTAAAAAAAGAACTTGCAGCTATTTCTGTAAACGAGCAACAAGTAGCACAAAAAATTGATTTATATCAATTTCAAATAAAGGAAATCGATGCTTGTAAGTTCCAACCAAACGAAGAAGAAAACTTAACCGAAGAACGACGTCGATTAATGAACTTCAATAAAATATTTGAATGCTCAAATACAGCTCATGAAGCAATTTTAGGGGAGTCAAAAGGGCTCGACTGGATTGGACAAGCAATGACTCAGTTAGAAGATGTAGTATTAGTTGATGAAAGCTTCAAGGAGTACTCAGATGCTGTTTCAAACGCTTTTTATAATCTCCAAGAAGCTGCTTTTGGTATAAAGAATATTTTAGATGATTTAGAATTCGACCCTGAACGTTTAAATGAAGTTGAGCATCGTTTAGCTTTAATTCAATCGATGAAAAGAAAATATGGCTCAACATTGAAAGAAATTTTAGTTTATCGTGCAAAAATCGGCGAAGAATTGGAATCCTTATTGAATAGAGATGAAAATATTCAAAAAAATGAACAACAGTTAATTGAACTTCGATCAGAGCTTCTAAAAACGGCTTCAAAATTAACAGCTATTCGTAAAAAAGTTGGAGAGCGATTATCTAATGCTATTATGCAACAATTATGCGAATTATATATGGAAAAAGCGAAATTTAGCGTTCATTTTGAATTATTGTCTGAAGAACAATTTGACCATAATGGGATTGATAAGATTGTCTTTTATATAGCAACAAATGTCGGAGAACCACCGAAACCACTTACGAAAATTGCTTCAGGTGGGGAGCTTTCTAGGGTTATGCTTGCTTTAAAAACAATTTTCTCAACGACAAATGGAATTACATCCATTATTTTCGATGAAGTCGATACAGGTGTTAGTGGCAGAGTAGCACAAGCTATCGCTGAAAAAATAGCTGCTATTTCTATTCATTCGCAAGTATTATGTATTTCACATTTACCTCAAGTTGCTGCAATGGCAGATCATCATTACCATATTCAAAAACAAGAGGTTACAAATCGCACCTTTACTTCTTTAACAGAAATTTTCGGTGATGAACGTATTGATGAGATTAGTCGAATTATGTCCGGAACAGAAGTGACAGAGTTAACCTTTAAGCATGCAAAAGAGTTAATAGAAATTGCTGAAGATCGAAAAAAAGCATTACAGGTATAAAATGAAAAACGTTCGTTTTTAGCATCTCGCAAATTTTGTGAGATGCTTTTTTATACGTTCAATCTGTAGACAAATATTTACCTTTCATAACAATTCAATTTGAAGCCATGATAAATGAAAAGGAGGTGACATATTGCGAATTGCGAAGCGCTCTTTTCTGAGCTTATTCTTTTTACTTGTTGTATTCGGATCGTGGACAACAATCGCAAGTGCAGCTAAAAAAGTAATTCCAATGGGAGACTCAATTGGCGTTGAATTACAATTATCTGACATTACAGTATCAAATGATGTGTTATTACAAGATGGAAATTGGTTAAAAAGAGGAGATATTATTGAAAAAGTCAATAATACTTCTGTCAAAAAGCTGGAGAACATTCACCAAATTATGAAAACAACTCCAAAAGAAACCCTCACACTTTCAATTGGTAGGGAAAATAAAGACAAAAAGGTTAAAGTTCAAAAAGAAGAAATGACATCCGTTATGAACTTTCTTCGAGATGAAACTGATGGAATTGGTACGTTAACCTTTTTAGATCCTGAAACCAAACAGTATGGTGCATTAGGACATCAAATCGTCGATCAAATCCTACAAAAACCACCTCAATTTAAGCAAGGATCGATATTCTATGCGAAAATCGACCATATTAAGAAAAGTATTCCTGGTGAACCAGGATATAAAATTTCTTCTGTCGAAAATGATAAAGGACAAATTGGAAGTATTGTCTCTAATAGTGTTTATGGGATTTTCGGAAAATGGGAAAAATCCATAAAACCATCTTTGCCAGAAGCGATTGAAGTTATGCAACCTTCAGAGATTAAAAAAGGACCAGCTAAGTTATTAACAACGATTTCCGGGAAAAAAGTGGAATCATTTGATATCAAAATTACAAAGGTGAATGACAAAAGTTTTCAAATTGAAATAACAGATCCTGTGCTAAAAGAAAAAACGGGCGGTATTCTACAAGGAATGAGTGGAAGTCCTATTATCCAGGGCGGGCACTTCGCAGGAGCTGTAACACATATGTATATTGAAAGTCCAGTAAAAGGAGCAGCACTACCAATTACAGAAATGCTCAAAAATCAGCCTGCTTAAGCTGATGAATGAAACAACGATTCCTTACCAAGAACAGAAGCTTTGACAGCATCAATTTAGTATTGGCATGTTTAGTAAAAATCCACCCCATTTCGGGTGGATTTTTACTAATAATAGCACAAAAAAGTTTTATTTTATCTATTATTAGTGGTGTATGCGTAATCCTATAAAATATATATTTTTTCTCTTTAATATTTGTTACAATTAGAGTGAAAATATAATACATAAAATTGTCGAATTAAATAAAAAGTCTATCCCAACTTACTCATTTTTTTAATTTTAGAAGGGCTAGACCTAAAGTTGTCGAATTTACCCTTTTGTATCAATAGCGTTTCTATATTTAAAGATTAAATGGAAATTGCATTTCAAAGGAGGAAGATTAATGGAGAAAGTAAAAGTTGCAATCGTGGATGATAATAGTGAATTGGTAAAAATGATGGAAGAATATTTATCAAATCATGGAGAGATAGAGGTAATCAGTACAGCACCAAATGGCAAACAATGTTTGAAAATGCTGGAGGATTATATCCCAGACGTTCTGGTATTGGATATTATTATGCCACATCTTGATGGATTAGCGGTACTTGAAACAATGAAAGAAAATCCGCAACTTAATAATGTTCAAGTAATAATGTTAACTGCTTTTGGACAAGAAGATGTTATGAAACAAGCCGTTGAATTGGGTGCATCTTACTTTATGCTAAAACCATTTGAGTTCGATCGTTTAGCTTCTAAAATTTTGCAATGCGGTGGTAAAAAAGTCGAAAAGCAAAAACGCGTTAGCATTTTACAAGGTTCTAAGCCACAAAAACTAGACCAACGTCAACTAGACGCAACAATTACAGGTATTATAAAAGAAATTGGCGTGCCTGCTCATATTAAGGGGTATGCATACCTTCGAGAGGCAATCCAAATGGTCTATCTTGACGTTGAATTGCTTGGTTCAATCACAAAGGTTCTTTATCCAGACATCGCAAAAAAATTCGATACAACGCCTTCTAGAGTAGAACGTGCGATTCGTCACGCCATCGAAGTTGCATGGAATCGTGGAAACTATGAATCTATCTCTAAAATGTTTGGCTACACAGTACATCATCTAAAATCAAAACCGACAAACTCTGAGTTCATCGCTATGATTGCGGATAAGATTCGGATTGAGATGGTGGCGGTTTAACGTAGAGAGAGAATCAGTATTCAGGTGATAAAGTAGTTTGGAATCATATATATAAATCATGCTTACAAGTTTAGCTACTTTTATACCTCCAAGCACATTTCCATTTGTTGAGTTTGCATAAAATTCAACAAGTGGAGGTGTGCTTTTTGTTTTATAAAAAAACATAATAGAAATTGAATTACAATTAGATTCATTATATTGTATGGATCCTAATCAATTATCTCCTAAAACATTAAGAAACTATCAACAATGCTACGTACTTTCTTCCAGATGAAGTGTAGAGTGAGATGGACTCAGGCTTACAGAATAGATACCGGTGCTATATGTAAACGATTGTTACAACGGTAATATAAACGGGGGGTAGTCGCCTTACGCCTCCTTTATTCTACGAATTTCACTAAAGATATAGCCTGAATAAGATTGTTTTTATGTAATATTTAAATTACATAAATTTTATATTTGGTATAACCATTCAAAAAATCCATTTATAAGGAGGGCGTTCAATGACTAAAAAGATTACAGTTTTGGTAATGGCATTTATATTATTTATCTCCTTACTTTCAATTGAAAATCATAATGTTTTTGCATCTGTAAAGGATTCACCAACAAGTGATTACCGTATGCATCCAAATAAGGATAGAATTTCACTTTATAGAAAACCAAAAGGTAAGAAAATCTATACAATAAATAAAATTATTTATGAACCTGGTAATCCGATTTCAATTCCTCAAGCTGTTTATGTAAAAAATTTTTATAAAAACGGTTGGGCTAGAATAAGTTATAAGGAACAATATACGAAGAAAAAAAGTCCCAGTAAAACATATAAAGGCTATGTGAAAATTAGTAATCTAACATATAATGTTCATGACTTTGTTTCAGTGTTTGTATACAATACGAAAGGTGGTACCTTGAAAAAAACACCTAATAAGAAATCAAAGAATTTAGCAACAGTTCCACTTGGAACACTAGTAGACATTGATCATGCCAATAATGACGGTGTTTTGTATGGTGATAACAATAATTTCCCTGAATTTCTCTGGGTAAGGGTTGAGTACTACAAAAATGGTAAAAAATATATAGGTTGGTTATCATACAAAGACGCTAGAAGTTAAAAAGCTTTAACATTACTTACTAGACGCAAAATCCAAAGTTTCCGGCAGTAATACCAATTGAATAGTTTAATAACTAAGCACTCTCGTTCGAGGGTGTTTTTTTACGCAAATAATATAGCAAATTAAGGTAGCAATGATGTAAAATTCAAAATTCAAGATTAAAGATTCGAAGAAAGATGCGATGAGCACATATAAATTATATAGTATTATAAGGATACGAAGTAAAAAAAGTATAGATGGATAATGGGGAACAGAAATGATTATCATGATTAATGGTGCTTTTGGTGTTGGAAAAACAACAGTTGCAAATGAACTTCTTCAAACGGTAAGCAATAGTATGTTGTATGATCCTGAAATAGTTGGATTTATGTTGCGTGAAATCATCACGGAAGATATTAAACATGAAAATGAAAAAACAGATAATTTTCAGGATTTGGAGTTATGGAAAGTATTAGTCGTTCATGTAGCTAAGCAGCTTAAGACAAAATATAACAAAAATTTGATTGTCCCGATGACAATTTACAACAAAGAATATCTTCAATATATCCTTGAAGGGTTTAAAGAAATAGATGAAAAAACATATCATTTCTGTTTAATCGCAAAAGAGGAAACAATTTTTGAAAGGCTTAGACAAAGGGGAGAGGCTGAAGAAAATTGGTGTTTTCAGCAGAGTAGAAAGTGTGTAGAGGCTTATAAAGACCAATACTTCGAGCAGTTTATCGAAACTGATGATACTAGTATTGATGCTATTGTACAAAGAATTCAAAACGAAGTGAGTTTGTTAAATGCATAGTTACTCTTGCAGGTACTTTAGTTAGGATACATTGCAATAAAAAGTAATAATCAAAAGCTCTCGGGCTTAATTTCTCTCATCGAGAGCTTCTTGTAAAAATTTTATTTAAGAATCCCATATTTATCCAAAGCATACATAATACCGTCTTCATCAGAATCTTTCGTAACAAAATCAACAACTGACTTTAGTTTCTCATTTGCATTTCCCATAGCAATCCCAAAGCCAACTAGTTCGATCATATCGATATCATTTTCTCCATCTCCAAATGCGATTGCTTCTTTTTTATCAATATTAAAAAACTCTAATACTTTTAAAATAGCCAATGATTTAGAAACATCATTTTCTAAAACATTTAATATAGAAGGATGCCAACGTTTAAAAGTTAATGTTGGAAATTTTTCTTTATACTTTTGAATCATATATTCATTCGCAAATAAGCACATTAAAAAAGTATCATTTTCATATGCTTTTTTGCTGACTGCTGGATAATCTGTTAAAGACAAAGTTTCTTTTAAGGCATTTAAAACATCTGAATTTTGAACTCCATTGATATGAAGTTTTTCGGAGTAGAATGTTAGTGCATTACCTTCTTTTGAAGCAAAGTCCATAACATCCTTTACTATTTTTTTATCCATTGTAATTTTGTGTATTATTTTGTTTTTATGTTTAACATAGGCCCCATTTGCCGTAATAAAAGTGTCTATACCTAATGCGGCAATTTCAGCACACATTGATAATGGTCTACCTGTAGCAGCTACAACGCGTATACCTTGCTTGATTAATTGCTGAATTGCTTGTTTTGTACTATCTAAAATTATTCCATTTTTATAACTTGTAAGTGTACCATTAACATCAAAAAAGATTATTTTGGGCTTCATTCCTTCTACCTCCGTTTAATTTAAAAAGACTGATAAATCAGAATTCGTTATTTAAAAAGCTCCGCATGCATTACTTTTTAAGCTCATGAATACAGTGTGGTTGTTTGTAAAAGCTTTTCATGCAAATAAAGGCTGTTATCTCTCTTACTATGAATTATTTAGTACATCTATTAATTCATATAGATTATGTATTTCTACTAAATTCAACTGTTTGCATGTATTGCGTGTCCGGTTTAACCAAACACCTTTCATCCCACTATTACAACTTCCAATTACGTCTGTTTCTATAACATCCCCAATATAATAACTCGCATCTAATTTAACATTTGCACGTCGACATGCTTCAGTGAATATTTCAATATTTGGTTTAGATACTTTTATAGTCTCCTAATATACTTATAATTTTTCCTTTATAAACAGAAAATGTAACAATGGTATAACACTATTATATCAATAGTTAAACAACCAAAGAGCTTAAAATAGATTTTTATAATAATTGATTTTATATAATAATTCATTGCAGGTATAAAACTATATTAAAATAGCTATAAGTGATTAAAATTCTGCTATTAATTATATAAGGATAATATGAATTTTTTTACAAAAATTCAATCGATTGATTTAAACTCAATCCATTTTCAGGTAAAATAATTATAGAATATATTATTTCCATATTGTTGAAATTTTTTAGGTTTTACTTCTAAACTAAAATAAAGGAAATGAATATATATAGACAACACCTATATAAATAGTTTTAGTGAAATAAAATAATAATTCATTGCCTATAAACAGTATTATTAGAATTTTCTATTTTCTGTAGCTAAGGTTTTATTAATCATATTTACTTTCGGAACAAATACACTAAAAAAATCCAAAAATATTACGATAATATAGTAACTAGAGTTTACGGGAATATGTGCTTGGAAGGGTGAATAGTCTTGCTAATTTATGAGAACGATTACATACAATTATTAGAGGAACAAACAAAAGTTTATATCCAAGTGAATAAAGAAGGCTTTTCTTTAAAAGATTTTGATATGATTTTAAAAAAGAATCCGCGCATAAAATTAACAAGTTTTGCGAATTTAAGAAAGGCTTTAAATACTGTGGGGAGTGAACAAGTCGAAATTGGTGCTTGGCTACTACCATTAGAAATTGTTGTATCAAGAGATCGAATGCTTGCCACTATGTATATTAATGAGGATCCAACGACCATCTTCCAAGATGATGACAATTTGAATAAGCAAATCAGAGAAGTTGCGGAAAATGTCGGGGTTACATTTGGTCTTCATACCTTATCATTAAATGATGTGAAATCTGGAAAACCTGTAACAGTGGCTGCAGGATTACCGCCACAAAAGGGACCGGATGCTAAAATAACGTACTTAGAAATTCCAGAGAGAAAGCCTCAAATTTTGGAGAGTGGCCGTGCAGATTACTATGATATGAATTTTATCTTTGAAATCGAACAAGATGCATGGTTAGGAGAAAAAATCCCAGCAAAGCCTGGAATACCAGGTAAGAATGTACTTGGCGAAACAATTCCAGCAATTGATGGTAAGGACATTCCATTAAAATATGATGCTAGTTCCATTTATGAACAAGAAGTCGATGGTAAGATTATTATTAGAGCAAAGAATAATGGGGTAATTGATAACACAAACGAAAAATTAGCGATTAATAAGCATCTTCAGATTAAAAAAGATGTCGGTTTAGAAACAGGAAATTTAAAATTTGATGGATCGATTACGATCAGTGAAACCGTTGTTGCAGGTTTCTCTGTAGAAGCTACTGGAGATATTTCAATTGAAGGAATTGAAGGAGTAACTGGAGCTAAACTGATTGAATCTAAATATGGTGATATCTATATTCGTGGTGGGATTTTTGGAAATGGTGAGACCGTTGTACGTGCAGGGGGCAATATTTACGTAAAACATACAAATGATAGTACGCTACAAGCTTCAAAAGATATTTTTATAGGCTCTTATTCCATGGGTTCCAATCTTAAGGCACAAAATATTTTTGTCAATGAACAAAGTGGCAAAATTATTGGCGGTTCTGCGGAAGCTACAAATTCTATCAACGCTGCCATTTCAGGAAATAGGTTAGAAAGAAAGACAGAGCTAATCCTTACTCTACCAGACCGAAAAGAAAGTGCTAAAATTATCAAAGATAAAAAAGATAAAATTATGGAGATTGAAAAGGAAATTGCGCATTTAGATGAGAAAGTATTTTCTCTTAAACCATTTTTAGAACAAATGAACGAAATTCAACGAAAAACATATGATGATACTATCGAAACGATTCATAAAAAGGAATCTGAGTTAAATCAATTAGAAACAGAAATAAACAGTATTTTCCAACAACTAAAAAGCACGGGAGATGAGAACATTAATATTACTAAAGAAGCTTTTCCTGGTACTGTTATTCAAATTGGGAAGAAGTCAACTATATTGAATAGCTCGACTTGTGGAAAATTCACCTTGGAAAATGGCGAGCTGAATGTCTAGACCATTAGTCTTCGCACATCGTGGTGCTTCAGCTTATGCGATTGAAAATTCACTTGATGCTTTTCAACTAGCCTTAGAATTGCAAGCAGATGGGTTAGAACTTGATATTCAAATGACAAAGGATCAAATACCGGTCGTAGTACACGATTACAATTTGAGAAGATTGACGGGCAAAAACGCATTAGTATCCGATCTAACTTTAAAAGAACTCAAATCCTTGAAGGTTGGTAAGCTTTTTATAAGAAGATTTAGAGGACCAGCGATTTTAACATTTGAGGAATTTCTATCTTGGCATTCAAGGACAAAAGTACCGTTAAATATTGAGCTTAAAGAATCTTTTATAGAGAATTCCAATGCATTAAAAACAACAGTAGAAAGATGTATGGAAATCCCGTATATTCATTTTTCCTCATTTCATCTAGACCTTCTTAAAAATGTCAAAAGGCTAGCACCAAACATAGAAACAGCCTTTATCGCTACAAAATTATTGAATTGGGACGAGTTAGATCAATTGCCTTATATCGATACGATTCATGCCAACAAAACTTGGTATTACAAAGAACGATATTTAGATGCCTGTTTTCGTCATCATAAAAAATGCAGATTTTACAATATCCACGGTAATGAAAAATACATTACATCACCACATAAAAACGTGATTGGATGGATTACTGACTATCCTGAAATAGTCCGAGCAGCACAAAGAAAAGTATAAAAGCCTCTATGGGATATGAAATTCCGTAGAGGCTTCGCATTTTCTATCATTCAATTTTATTTCTTCTTAGAATATTTTGTTGCTACTCGTCCATTTTTTCGATCTCTGTTTAATAAGTATCCTGCAAAAAAACCAAATCCTATTAAAAATAAGATAATTCCAATTGTAAATTGCAACCATAGGTAAGGTATGGGATCAGCTAATTTTGCAAAAAAAGTATCGCGCATTAATTTTATCCCGGTTGCAGCCATAATGGCGGGAATGGCTAATATGATAAAAGCTATAAAACGACCCATTTCGTTCAACTCCTCTAATCTTTTATATTCTCACGTGTATTGTATAGATTGTCAAGCGTATCAACATTCGATACTATAATATCAATAATTATAGGAAAATACTTGAACTAAAATAGATAGGAAGTGAAAAAATTTGCATAGAATAATGATAGTAGGTGCAGGCAATGGGGGAACGGCTATCTTACGGTTATTGGGACACGCATCTAAATGGCAAACCGTAGCAGTTATAGATATCAAGGACGATGCCAGTGGAATCATTGAGGCAAAGAAAATGGGCATTCAAACGGGAAATGACTGGCGAAGTTTTTTACAAGATTCAATTGAAATGGTCATTGATGTAACTGGTGATCACAAAGTTTTTGAAGAGTTAAGGGCGACTTTACCAAAAGAAACAATGTTGATACCGGGTGGATTCGCTGAAATTATTGTACAACTATTACAAGAAAAAGATTACTATATTCAGAAACTGCAATCTTTCTCAAAGCGACAACAAATTATATTTAATTCGATTGAAGAGGGTATGATAAGTATTAATCCTTCAGGAATTGTCACTTTTTTTAACCAAAGTGCACAACGAATTACAGGAATCTCAATGGATGAAGCAATAGGTCAACATATAGATGTTGTCATTCCAAATAGCGGATTAAATAGAGTCATAGAAACTGGTCAAGCTGAAACCAATCAGGAACTACTATTAAAAACGGGCAAAAAAATTGTCACTTCCAGATTTCCAATGTTGGATGAACATTCGATGCAAATCGGTGCATTTGCCATCTTCAAGGATATTAGCGAAGTAGTATCTTTAGCCGAAGAAATTACAGATTTAAAAGAAATCAAAACGATGCTAGAAGCAATTATCCAATCGAGTGACGATGCTATTTCTGTAGTGGATGAACAAGGCCGAGGTATTCTTGTAAATCCTGCGTATACAAGAATTACAGGGCTTCCTCCAGAGGAAATCATCGGAAAGCCAGCTACAACAGATATCTCCGAGGGTGAAAGTATGCATCTTAAAGTAATTGAAACGAAAAAGCCAATTCGTGGTGTCAATATGCGTCTAGGACCGAGTATGCGGGAAGTTATCGTGAATGTGGCACCTATTATCGTAGAAAATGAACTAAAAGGTAGTGTAGGTGTTATTCATGATGTCACAGAAATGCGTTCGCTTGCCCAGGAATTAAACAAAGCAAAAACAATTATTAGATCTTTAGAGTCAAAATATGTATTTGATGATATCATCGGTAATTCGGAAGAAATGACATTGGCTATAGAACAAGCAAAATTGGCTGCTAAAACGCCTGTCACGGTGTTTTTAAGAGGAGAATCAGGAACTGGAAAGGAATTATTTGCTCATGCCATTCATAGTGAAAGTAACCGGCATTATGAAAAGTTTATCCGCGTAAATTGTGCAGCAATTGCAGAAAACTTATTAGAAAGTGAACTATTTGGTTATGAAGACGGAGCCTTTACGGGTGCGAAAAAAGGAGGAAAGCGGGGCCTTTTTGAAGAAGCAAATGGTGGTAGTATCTTCTTAGATGAGATTGGGGAATTATCGTTAAATACACAAGCTAAATTATTAAGAGTTCTACAGGAAAGAGAAATTGTGCGAGTAGGTGGTGTAAAACCAATTCCGATTGATGTTCGTATTATTGCTGCAACGAATGTCAATATGGAAAAGGCGCTACATGATCATACTTTTCGTGAAGATCTATATTATCGATTAAATCGAATGCCGATTTATATCCCGCCATTACGAAATCGATTACAGGATATACCACAACTTGTAGAGCGTTTGTTGACAAAGCTAAATCGTGAATATGGGAGAAATGTGACCACGGTTTCACCAGCGGTTATTCCAAAACTACAATCCTACAATTGGCCTGGTAATGTCCGTGAATTAGAAAATGTCATTGGGCGGGCTATGATTTTCATGCCAATTTCTGAAACAGAAATACATGAACGTTTTGTTCAAATTTCTAGTAATCAGAATGATTTTGCTGAAAACGATAAGGCTCTGAAGATCATTCAAGGTTCACTCGAAGAAATCATGCATCGTCATGAAAAACAAATTATTGAACAAGCATTAGAAACCTGTCAATACAATAAAACAAAGACGGCTCATATGCTCAATATTTCGATTAGAAGTTTATATTATAAATTAGAAAAATATGGTCTTGCATAAAATGGCGCGCAACAAATTGCACATTGCGCAAAATATTGCACGGAATTTAAAAGCCTATCTTAAATGAAATTCATTTAAGGTAGGCTTTTTACATTTGGCATGCTTCTTGCATTAAATAATGGTAACTGGGATTTATAAAAACCAGAAATAGTTCACAACTTCAAAGGGGGACATATCAATGGAAATCTTCAAGTATATGGAAAAATATGATTATGAACAAATTGTAATGTGTCAAGATCAATCTTCAGGGTTAAAAGCAATTATTGCTATACATGATACAACACTAGGGCCTGCGCTTGGTGGTACAAGAATGTGGACTTATGCATCAGAAGCGGATGCTATAGAAGATGCGCTACGTTTGGCTCGTGGTATGACATACAAAAATGCAGCAGCTGGTTTAAATCTAGGTGGTGGAAAAACGGTTATTATGGGTGATCCATTCAAAGATAAAAATGATGAAATGTTTCGTGCGCTCGGTAGATTTATACAAGGATTGAATGGCCGTTATATTACAGCGGAGGATGTTGGTACAACAGTTGCTGATATGGATTTGATTCATGAAGAGACCGATTATGTCACTGGTATTTCTCCTGCATTTGGGTCATCAGGTAACCCATCACCAGTAACGGCATATGGTGTATATGTAGGGATGAAAGCGGCTGCAAAAGAGGCGTTTGGTAGCGATAATTTGAAAGGTAAAAAAATTGCTGTTCAAGGGCTTGGTAATGTTGCTTATACATTGTGTCAGTATTTATATGAAGAAGGGGCAGAATTGATTGTAACAGATATTAATGAACTAGCTGTAACACGAGTTGTAGAAGAATTTGGTGCAACAGCTGTAGAACCACATGAAATATATAAACAAGAAGTGGATATTTTCTCACCATGTGCATTAGGTGCAATTATCAATGATCAAACCATCCCACAACTGAAAGCAAAAGTGATTGCCGGATCTGCTAACAATCAGCTTCAACATTCAGTACATGGCCAGATATTACATGAAACAGGCATTGTTTACGCGCCAGATTACGTTATTAATGCTGGCGGTGTGATTAATGTTGCAGATGAGTTATATGGCTATAATCGTGAACGTGCGATGAAAAGAGTGGAAGGTATTTATGATAGCATAGCTAAAATTATAGCAATATCAAAAAGAGATAATATACCGACCTATTTGGCTGCCAACCAATTAGCAGAAGATCGTATCAATCGAATTTCAAAATCACGAAGCACATTTTTGCGTAATGAAAAGAATATTCTATCAAATAGAGAAAGAGATTAGAAGATATAAATCAGGTGACTTTTAAAATAAGTATGCTATAATTTAGTACCAGGTAATAAAAATATAACTGTCATGTTTGATAGTGCTATTATTTATTTGAATATGACAGTTATCACGTTTTATATATAAAATTTAATGATATAACTAATAGAGAAATATAAAAATAGGAGTGTGTTCTTATGGCTAAGAATTATGACCTTGTCATATTAGGAGGAGGACCAGGAGGTTATGTTGCAGCTATTCGTGCCGCACAACTCGGCCTTTCTACTGCCATTGTGGAACAAAGTAAACTAGGGGGTACTTGTTTACATAAAGGATGTATTCCAAGTAAAGCTTTGCTACGCAGTGCGGAAGTCTATCGGACAACAAAAGAGCAAGCTCATACATTTGGTGTGGAAGCATATGATATAAAATTTAACTTTGAACAGGCTCAAAAACGCAAAAATGGAATTGTTGATCAATTACATAAAGGCGTTCAAGGCTTGATGAAAAAAGGAAAAATTGATGTATATAAAGGCTATGGAAGAATATTAGGACCATCTATTTTTTCACCGATGTCTGGTACTATTTCGGTGGAATTTGAAGATGACCGTGAAAATGAAATGCTCATTCCGAAAAATGTCATCATTGCAACAGGATCCAGACCAAGAGGCTTAAAAGGTTTGACACCAGATAGCAAAACAATATTAACATCAGATGATTTAATGTCATTGGAACAGTTACCACAATCATTAATCATTGTGGGTGGTGGCGTAATCGGGATTGAATGGGCATCAATGTTACATGATTTTGGTGTAGAAGTAACGATTGTTGAATATTCCGATGCTATTTTGCCAACAGAAGATTATGATGTTCAAAAATTAATGACAACTTCGTTTGAAAAAAGGGGTATCCGTGTTTTAACCAATGCCAATATACTTCCGGAAACACTGCAAGCAAATGCTGATCACATTGAGATATCAGCTGAAGTGAATGGTTCACAGCAAAAATTATCCGCAGAAAAATTATTATTATCAGTTGGCAGACAAGCAAATGTAGAAAATATCGGTCTAGATAATACAGATATTGAAGTACACCGCGGATTTATAGAAGTAAATGAACATTATCAAACAAAAGAAACTCATATCTATGCAATTGGTGATGTTATTGGTGGTTTGCAACTTGCTCATGTTGCATCTCATGAAGGAATCCATGCAGTGGAACATATTGCTGGATATCAACCTGAGAAAATTGAACTTCATAAGATAGCACGTTGTATTTATGGTAGTCCAGAAGTTGCAAGCATTGGTTTTACAGAAAAACAAGCAAAAGAACAGGGTTTAGAAATCGCCATAGGTAAATTTCCATTTGCTGCTATTGGAAAAGCGCTTGTTTACGGTGAAACAGAAGGATTTGTGAAAATAATCGCAGACAAAAAGTCGGATGATATTGTCGGGATACATATCATTGGTGCTCATGCAACAGAACTTATATCCGAAGCAAGTCTTGCGATGTTAGTAGATGCGACTCCGTGGGAAATGTCAGCACATATCCACCCACATCCGTCGCTTTCAGAAGCAATTGGAGAAGCAGCTTTAGCTGTTGAAGGAAAAGCGATTCATCAGTAAAGGAGAGATGAGAAAATGACTGAAAACAGACATGCTGCATTAGGTTTATCAGATGAAAAAGTACTTGAAATGTATAGAACAATGCTATTAGCACGACGAATAGATGAAAGAATGTGGCTTCTAAATCGCGCAGGTAAAATCCCATTTGTTATTTCTTGTCAAGGCCAAGAAGCAGCACAAGTAGGGGCGGCTTATGCATTAGACAACGAAAAAGATTATATCGCGCCTTATTATCGAGATATGGGGGTTGTCCTTCGTTTCGGAATGACTACACAAGAACTAATGCTATCTGCTTTCGCAAAAGCAGAAGACCCAAACTCCGGTGGTAGACAAATGCCAGGACACTTTGGACAAAAGAAAAATCGTATTATAACAGGCTCATCACCCGTAACAACACAAGTACCCCATGCAGTAGGGGTAGCTTTGGCTAGTAAAATGCAAAAGAAAGATTTTGTGACATTTGTAACTCTAGGTGAAGGATCCTCTAACCAAGGTGATTTCCACGAAGGGGCTAATTTTGCGGGCGTTCATAAACTACCGGTTATTATTATGGTAGAAAATAATCGCTATGCTATATCTGTTCCGTTAAAAAAACAACTTGCTTGTGAAAATGTATCTGATCGTGCCAAAGGGTATGGAATGCCAGGTGTAACGGTAGATGGTAATGATCCAATTGAAGTTTATAAAGTAGTAAAAGAAGCAGCTGATCGAGCGAGAGAGGGGAAAGGACCAAGTCTTATCGAAACAGTTTGCTATCGTTTGACTGCGCATTCATCTGATGATGATCAACGTCAATATCGGACAGAAGAAGATTTAGCAGAAGGAAAAGCACATGATCCGATTATGAGATTCTCAAATTACTTAAAAGAATTGAACATTTTAACATCAGAACTTGAAGAGAAAATGCAAAATGACATCATGGCTGAAATTGATGAAGCTACTGAATATGCAGAACAGGCCCCATATGCAGCACCTGAGCATGCATTAAAATACGTTTATGCAGAACAGGAGGAAGTATAAAAATGGCCGTTTTATCTTATATTGATGCAATTACACTTGCGATGAAAGAAGAAATGGAAAGAGATGAACGAGTTTTTATCCTTGGTGAAGATGTTGGTCGTAAAGGTGGCGTATTCAAAGCAACAAACGGCTTATATGAACAATTTGGCGAAGACAGAGTAATCGATACACCATTAGCAGAATCTGCAATAGCAGGTGTCGGAATTGGTGCTGCTATGTATGGCTTAAGACCAATTGCAGAAATGCAATTTGCTGATTTTATCATGCCAGCTGTCAACCAAATCGTTTCTGAAGCAGCAAAAGTTCGCTATCGTTCAAATAATGATTGGAATTGTCCAATGGTCATTCGTGCACCTTTTGGTGGTGGTGTTCATGGAGCACTTTATCATTCACAATCTGTTGAAGCAGTATTTGCGAACCAACCAGGGTTAAAAATTGTCATTCCATCTACTCCATACGATGCAAAAGGCTTATTAAAAGCTGCAATTCGTGATGATGATCCTGTATTATTTTTCGAACATAAAAGAGCATATCGTTTGATCAAAGGCGAAGTTCCTGATGACGACTATACCATTGAAATTGGGAAAGCAGACGTAAAACGTGAAGGCGATGATATTACGGTTATTACGTATGGCTTAGGTGTGCATTTTGCATTGCAAGCAGCTGAAAGAATTGAAAAAGATGGAATTAGCGCACATATATTAGATTTGCGAACAATCTATCCACTCGATCAAGAAGCTATTATTGAAGCTGCGAAGAAAACGGGAAAAGTTCTTCTAATTACAGAAGACACTAAAGAAGGCAGTGTAATGAGTGAAGTAGCAGCAATTATCGCGGAATATGCTTTATTTGATTTGGATGCACCGATTAAACGCTTAGCAGGACCAGATGTACCAGCTATGCCTTACGCGCCAACAATGGAAAAATTCTTTATGATTAGTCCTGAAAAAGTAGAACAGGCCATGCGCGAATTGGCAGCATTTTAGTGCTAAGGAGGGGAATAATATGACCATACAAAATATTACAATGCCACAACTTGGTGAAAGTGTTACAGAAGGTACAATTGAAAAATGGCTGATCAAACCTGGTGACCAAGTAAAAAAATACGATGCTTTAGCTGAAGTTCAAACAGACAAGGTGACAGCAGAATTACCATCATCATTCACAGGGACAATATCTGAACTGATCGCGCATGAAGGCGATACAATTGAAGTGGGTAAGATTGTTTGTACCATCGAAATTGAAGATGCTGTCGTAAACCCATCAACAGTAACTACTCATTCAAAAGAAAGTTCTAACGAAGATCAAAATACTAATACTTCGAACGGAAAATCGATGAAAACAAGATATTCACCAGCTGTTGTACGCTTAGCTTCAGAACATCAAATTGACCTCACGCAAGTAGAAGGTAGCGGCGCTTCTGGACGAATAACACGAAAAGATATCCAAAAGATTATTGAAACGGGTAATATTCCTAAAGCGACAAAACAAAAGGTGGAACAACCAAACATAGCCACGCAACAAGTTATACCTGAAGTGAAGTTAACAAATCACATAGAAACGCAGCCATCAAGCATCGGTGATATTGAAATCCCAGTATCAGGTGTTCGACGTGCAATTGCCAAGAACATGGTGATGAGTACACAAGAAATACCGCATGCCTGGATGATGATGGAAGTGGATGTCACTGATTTAGTAAGTTATCGCGATTCGATAAAAGAGGATTTTAAAAAGAAAGAAGGATATAATCTTACGTACTTTGCTTTCTTTGTAAAAGCAGTTTCCCAAGCTTTAAAAGAGTTTCCAATGATGAATTCACAATGGCAAGGTGACAAAATTATTCAGAAAAAGGATATCAACCTTTCTATTGCTGTAACAACAGAAGATGCATTGTATGTTCCAGTTATTCATCATGCAGATGACAAGTCGATTAAAGGTATCGCAAAAGAGGTCCATGAACTTGCCATTAAAGTACGAAGCGGCAAGTTGAAATCCGAAGATATGCAAGGTGGAACATTCACTGTAAATAACACAGGTTCATTTGGCTCTGTTCAATCGATGGGTATTATCAATTATCCACAGGCAGCGATATTACAAATAGAATCTATTGTAAAACGTCCTGTAATTATGAACGGTGGAATGTTTGCTGCAAGAGATATGGTGAATATTTGTTTATCCATTGATCATAGAATTTTAGATGGATTCGTAAGCGGGAAATTTCTAGCTCGTGTAAAAGAAATTCTCGAAAATATATCAAAAGACACAACTTCAATCTATTGATAGATGTCTGAAGACCGTAATATTACGGTTTTCAGACTTTTTTTTCTTTTATGAAGTCACATTGTTGTGTAAAATAGTAATAGAATCACTGAAGGGGGGAAGCGTCATCGCGTCCGTATGACAAACATGAAAGAAGTAGAATTTAAAAAACCTTCTTACGATGAATGGCAAGAAGCATCGATTAAGGCTCTTAAAGGAAAACCTTTTGAATCATTATTTACAAAAACAATTGAGGGGATTACTCTTGAACCTTTATACACAACTGAAAGCCTAATGGCAAAAGTTGACGGGAAATTAGAGGAACAAGTATCAACTATTCGAGCAATGCAAGTGGATAGTGCATTTACTGTAGCTCAAGCAGCATATGGAGATTCGATTGAAGAATTCATCGCTCAAACAGAGGATTCGTTTGAACGAGGTAACCAATATGTTACAGTTGGCAAAGTGAAATTTGAATGGAATGAAAATGCATTAAAACAATTAGCAGCATTACTTGAAAAACATCCATTTGTTATCAATGTTGTTGATCCAGCAGTTGTTGACGTATTTAAATATGTTGAGAATAAAGATATTTCAGGCTTTATCATTTCAAAAGAGGAACAAACTATTCTGGATTTTCCGAATGTTCGAAAGTTAAACGCTTACATTCAAGATGCGCATTATCAAGGTGCAAATGCAGTTCAAGAATTAGCGATTGCATTAGCTAAAGCAAGTGAGTTAGCTAACAACATGGAATTCGCTGAATTTGAAAAACAATTTTTCGTATCCTTCGCAATCGATACAAAATTCTTTATGGAAATCGCAAAAATCCGTGCATTTAGAGTATTATGGAAGGCTTTTGCAAAAGCTTATGGTGTAGAAAATCCTCAACCAGTTAAAATTTTTGCAGAAACATCTTTACGTAGCTTTTCAAAATTAGATGTTTATGTAAATCTTTTACGTGCCGGAAATGAAGCATTTTCTGCTGTATTAGGTGGAGCGGACGTGGTGACAGTTCATCCTCATGATGTACTAACTAAACCAACAAACCAATCAATTCGTATCGCACGTAACGTATCCTTAGTGATTAAAGAAGAATCTCATATAACGCAAGTTCTAGATCCTGCTGGCGGTTCTTATTACGTTGAATCATTGACTCATGAGTTAGTGAAAAAGGCTTGGGCGAAATTTGTTGAAATCGAGGAAGCTGGCGGCTATAGCGCATATGCTGAATCAGGAAAACTTCAAAAAGAACTTGACGAAATGATGGCAAGACGTATCAACGATGTAGAACGTCGCAAAACTGTTTTAGTTGGTACAAATAATTTCGCAAATGCGAACGAAGAAGTACCATCAGAATCATTCTATGAAGTAAATCGAATTGCAAAACCATTCGAAGAACTTCGACAACAATTCAAACAATCACCGGTACATGTTGCGATTTTAACATATGGAATTCTCAAAAATATTAAACCACGTACTGACTTTGTAAAAGGTATATTCGCGACTGCAGGTATTACTGCAGAAGTAACAGATCCATTTACAGATATCGAAAAAGCAAAAGAGTGGTTATCAAATACGACAGCTGACTATGTAGTATTTAGTGCAACTGATGACGATACAAAAGAAGTCATTCCTGCATTATTAGCTTCAAAACCAGGACATATATTATTAGATGCTGCGGGTAAATTTGATGAAGATTGGGAAGAACAAGGACTAAATGGTTTTGTCTTCGCTGGTCAAAATATTATTGAGAAATTACAAGGCATCCAAGATACCTTGAAGGAGGTTCAACGATGAGCAAGCCAAATTTTGCTGATATTTCGATAGAAGAAGTTTTAAAAACAGAAGAAGTTCCTGTTTCAGATAAAACATTTCATACAAATGAAAATATTGAAGTGAAAAATGTATATACGAAAGAAGATTACAAAGGATTAAAACATCTAAATGATGTAGCTGGAATTGCTCCAAATACACGTGGACCTTATCCGACAATGTATGTAGGACGTCCTTGGACAATCCGTCAATACGCAGGTTTCTCTACAGCTGAAGAATCAAATGCTTTCTATCGTCGTAACCTTGCGATGGGTCAAAAAGGTTTATCAGTTGCCTTTGACCTTGCGACGCACCGTGGCTATGACTCAGATCACCCTCGCGTAACAGGTGATGTTGGTAAAGCCGGCGTTGCAATCGACTCAGTAGAAGATACAAAAATTCTATTTGATGGTATTCCACTTGATCAAATGTCTGTATCCATGACGATGAATGGTGCGGTACTACCTGTTCTTGCGTTTTATATTGTAACAGCAGAAGAACAAGGCGTAACACCTGATAAATTATCAGGTACAATCCAAAATGACATTTTAAAAGAATATATGGTTCGTAACACATATATTTATCCTCCAGAAATGTCTATGAAGATTATCGCTGATATTTTTGAATATACATCAAAATTCATGCCGAAATTTAACTCAATCTCTATTTCTGGTTACCATATTCAAGAAGCTGGGGCTACGAATGATATTGAACTTGCATACACACTAGCAGATGGTCTTGAATATGTTCGTACAGGATTAAAAGCAGGCATTGATATCGATAAATTTGCTCCACGTTTATCTTTCTTCTGGGCAATCGGTATGAACTATTACATGGAAATTGCGAAAATGCGTGCAGCTCGTCGAATTTGGGCACAAATGATGTCTACATTCAATCCGAAAAATCCAAAAACATTAGCATTACGTACTCACTCACAAACTTCTGGTTGGTCTTTAACAGAGCAAGATCCATTTAACAACGTGACACGTACACTAATCGAAGCAAACGCAGCAACAATGGGACATACGCAATCCCTTCATACAAATGCACTTGATGAAGCAATTGCTCTACCGACTGATTTCTCAGCTCGAATTGCGCGTAATACGCAATTGTTCTTGCAAAACGAAACAGGTATGACGAAAACAATCGATCCATGGGGCGGTTCATACTATGTTGAAAAACTTACAGATGAACTAACTCAATCCGCTTGGAAATTGATCGAAGAAATTGAGGATCTTGGCGGTATGGCAAAAGCGATCGAAACAGGTCTACCAAAGATGAAGGTCGAAGAAGCAGCAGCAAAACGCCAAGCAAAAATTGACTCAAAAGCAGAAACGATTATAGGTGTGAACAAATATCGTCTTACAGAAGAAGAACCGATTGAAATTTTAGATATTGATAATACATTAGTACGTCAATCTCAAATTGACCGTATTAACAAAATGAAAGCTGAGCGAGACGATGCAGAAGTGAAACGCCACTTAGCACGCCTAACAAAAGCTGCTGAAACAGGCGAAGAAAACTTACTTGCTGTTGCAGTAGATGCAGCTCGTGCACGTGCAACACTAGGCGAAATTTCAGATGCTATTGAAAAAGTATCTGGACGTCACAAAGCAGTTATTCGCTCAATTAGTGGGGTGTACGCTACGAACTATTCAGATGAAGATGCGATTAAAGAAATAAAACAAATGACTGACGAATTCCTAGAAAATGAAGGTCGTCGTCCACGTATTCTAGTAGCAAAAATGGGTCAAGATGGTCATGACCGTGGTGCGAAAGTAGTTGCAACTGCTTACGCTGATTTCGGTTTTGACGTTGATATTTCACCATTATTTATGACACCAGAAGAAACAGCTCAAATGGCAGTAGAAAATGATGTTCATGTTGTAGGTGTTTCTTCACTTGCTGCGGGTCACAAAACATTGGTTCCTGAACTTGTTGCAGAATTGAAAAAATTAGGTCGTGAAGATATTATCGTTATTGTTGGTGGAGTTATTCCAGCACAAGATTATGATTTCTTATATGAACATGGTGCAGCTGCAATCTTTGGACCTGGTACTGTATTGCCAATCGCATCACAAAAAATGCTTGAAATCATATACAAAAACTTGGGCTATGAGGAAGCTTAATGCCTGATAAAGAATCCGCGCTTTTTGTACAACCAGGTGTTAAAGCGATTCACGATGGTATGGAGCCAACAAAGCGAAAAAAGTTTGTGAAGAAAAAGAAAGAAAAGCAAGATTTGGATGAGTTAGCGTCAGAGGTTCGAGAAGGTTCTCGCTTACATTTAGCCAAAGCCATCACACTTTTAGAAAGTTCGAATGTTGATGATAAAGTAGAGGGGCAGGAGTTATTAAAAAAACTCCTCCCTTATACAGGAAATTCTATTCGAATTGGAATTACAGGTGTACCTGGTGCAGGAAAGAGTACGTTTATCGAATCCTTTGGGAAAATGCTTTGTAGCCAAGGTCACAAAGTAGCGGTGCTAGCCATTGATCCAAGTTCAACAGTTACCGGTGGGAGTATTTTAGGGGATAAAACAAGGATGGAAGAATTATCTCGTGAGAAGAATGCTTTCATCCGTCCATCTCCTTCTGCCGGTACACTTGGTGGCGTACACAAAAAAACGCGTGAAACCATGCTTTTATGTGAAGCAGCTGGTTATGACATTATTTTGATCGAAACAGTTGGTGTCGGACAAAGTGAAACCATTGTCCGTGGCATGGTTGATTTCTTCCTTTTACTTGTCTTGACGGGTGCAGGGGACGAACTACAAGGTATGAAAAAAGGAATTATGGAACTCGCGGATACAATTCTAGTGCATAAAGCAGATGGTGATAATATCCGCAATGCCAAAAAAACAGCTGCAGAATATAAACAAATTCTTCATCTGTTACAACCCGCAACGTCAGGCTGGACAACTCGCTCTATGACAGCATCATCTTATGAAAATAAAGGATTAGACAAAGTACTTGAAACCATCTTAGAGTTCCAAAAACAAGGATTAGAAAATGGGGTTTGGGATAGTCGCCGAAGCAAACAAACAACCGATTGGTTCCAATCCATGATTCACGATCACTTAATCGATTCCTTCTACGGAGACCCCGCAAGAAAGAATCAGGTACAAACTCTAGAACAACAAATACTAAATGGACAAATCACTGTCGCACAAGGTGTCGAGCAGTTATTTCCAAAAGAGGCTGAGTAATTTTTACTCAGTTTTTTTTGTTTGAGTATAAAGTGATATTTAGGATAATAAGGTAATAATTGTTCGCAGATGAAGATATAAATTGTGCTGAACGCGGAACAATTTTCAAAACCGCGGAACAACCAGTGAAAATCGCGGAACGACAACCGAAAACCGCGGAAGTTACATCAAATATCGCGGATAAACTAGCGGAACAAATAACGGGGTCGCTAGAAAAATTTTTGAATACTTTTTTTACAAGATATTGAAGATATGCATTTACTGAAAAACTAATATTTGGTATAATTTGTTAATGGTTAAAATTAAAACATTTTGTAAATAAAAGGAGGCTTAGAAGTTTTGGATAAGAGAGAAAAAGGAAACATTTTAGGGCTTGTAGCTTTATTACCCATCATTATAAACATTGTAATTTTCTTTTTACTAAGAGGGCCTGATGCTGATATATCTGTGATAATCGCCATCTATAGCGTATTATCAATAATTGGTATTGCCCTTGCAATACGTTCTTGGCTTTTGTCGAGACGACTTATTCTTTTAATGACCGGTTTATTAGGAAACGTACTTGTTCTAGGGGTTGCATCTTTATTATTATTAGCGATGGGAATTGGCGAAAAATAAATTATTTAAAACTTTGACGAGCGTTGATCTAAGAATAGGTTAACGCTCTTCAAGTAAAATTTATTGTTAAAGGGAGTCTTATGAAAAAAATATTACAATCAATTAAATTTTTCGGAGTAATTATAGTTTTATTATTAATCATAGCACTTTTTTTCCCTACATGGACTCCGCATAAAAATGGCGAGAAGAGTATTAGTACATTAGAACAAGTAGAGATTAATGGAAGTGGTCATGAAATAATGATTCGCGGTAAAGACCGGCATAATCCGGTTATTATTTTTGTACATGGGGGACCAGGATGTTCAGAAATACCCTATGCTAAAAAATATCAAGACTTACTAGAAGAAAATTTTACTGTTGTAAATTATGATCAACGGGAAAGTGGAAAATCATATCATTTTTTTGAGGACTATTCGAATCTTACATCAGAGTTATTAGTGGATGATTTATTAGCTTTGACAGATTACATATCCGAACGTCTTGGCAAAGAAAAAGTATTACTGATTGGTCATTCTTATGGTACATATATTGCAACACAAGCTGCCTCTAAAGCTCCAGAAAAATATGAAGCCTATATTGGGATTGGGCAGATGAGTGATACAGTAAAAAGTGAGATAGAAGCTTTGAATTACTCTATTAATCAGGCTCAAAAAGAGGGAAATAAGGATGATGTTACAGATTTACAAAAGCTAACGGAAAATATTAAAAATGGGGATACATTTACCCCAAGAAATTATGTTGCGAAATATGGGGGGAGTGTAAGACTGATTGATAATCCCGATGGAAATAATCTGGATATGCTATTAAGTAGTGAATATAACTTATTAGATGTTATTCGCTATAACTTTGGAGTATCTTACTCGCAAAATGCTTTGTTAAAAGAAGTATTAAAAAATCCATTACCCACTAAAGTAAAGAAACTTGAAATACCTTGTTATTTTGTTATGGGAAAATATGATTATATGACGACATATAACGAAGCAAAAAACTATTTTGACCGGATTGATGCCAGTCAAAAAGAATTTATCACTTTTGAGAAATCAGCGCATTATCCACAATTTGAAGAGAAGAAAAAGTTTGATAAATGGATGGTTGATACATTTGTTAAATAAAAATATATATATCAGTAAAGTCTACCAATTATCGTTCTTGCATATTCCTTTACTTCTTGCAACGATTGAATTGTCTGTATGTCTTTTTTAATAACTGGCTTTCCAAGCATTTGATGAACCCAAATTTGTTCACAATCGATTACATGAAATAGTGTATGTAAAAAGCTTTTCATCCCACCGATTCGTTCTTTTGTTAACTCTTCATGTGGAATCTTCTCACACCATTCAAACCATTCTTCGCGAACTTTCCAATTATAGTTAAATAACATATTTATCATATTTGAGAGAATCTCCTTCTGTAATTAATATTTTTCTAATAATTGAACAAGAAGTTATCTGGAAATCTTTTAATATAAATTAAGTTATTCAGGAATAGAGATGGTAATTGTATTTGTATTGCGGGTTGGTGTAATCGTTTTTGTAGCTATTGGGTGCTCCTCCTGTTGTTCGGTGGTGTCAGTGCTACCAGACTTTGGTTTACTAAAATATTCATCCATTGATTTCTTGTCTGTTTTATAAATTTTAATCGTATAAGGTACATTGATATATAAGTTTGCAGTTACTTTTTTTTGATCACCTGAAATAAGTGACATATCTTGTGGAGTGATTGCTACTTTATCAGTTTGTTTGCCGTCTGACAGTATCCGAATCAAATAACTTTGTTCGTTATTTGTAGAATCCTTAAGTTCAATGGTGAATTTTACTTTTTCTGAAGTTTCCACGGGATCATCCTTTCCGCAAGCAATTAATATCATAGATAATAAGAAGCAAGATATTATTTGTAATCGATGAAGTTTCATAAAAACCTCCTAAAATAATGAATTTTAAAAATTACAAAAATTTAATAACCATTAAATCGAACAATTTGCATTTATTAATATGAACGACATAAATACTATCTAGCACTTATGCCGTTATATTACCCTTTTTACAAAAACTATAGTAAAACTTTTTGAGTTTCTCTATCAAAAAAATAGATATTTTGAGGATCGATGCTGATGGAGAGGGGTGTTCCAATGTCTATTGGATGCTGTCCACTCCATTTGGCGGTCCATGATTCGCAAGGCATGTCAAATGTAACGTGTGTTTCATGTCCGAGTTGTTCAATACTTCGAACTTGCATTTGTAAGTTCCCACCTAGTTGGATATGCTCAGGACGTATACCTACAAGAAATTCCTTTAGTTGAGGAAGGGAAGAGGAGATTGACTGTGGTAATTCAATTTCCCATTTCTCTTCAATAACTAAGTGTTGCTTATTACAGATGGCTTTCGCGATATTCATTTTTGGTGAGCCGATAAAACGGGCGACAAATACATTCTGAGGATGATTGTATAAATCAAGCGGCTTTCCGATTTGTTGAACGATGCCTTCGTGAAGGACCATAATGCGATCACCCATGGTCATAGCTTCCGTTTGGTCATGGGTGACGTAAAGAATCGTTAGTCCGAGCTTTTGTTGAATACGGCGAATTTCAGTCCTCATTTGTGTTCGAAGCTGAGCATCCAAATTTGATAAAGGTTCATCCATTAAGCAAATAGGTGCATCGTTGACGATTGCACGTGCTAATGCAACGCGCTGTTGCTGGCCACCTGATAATTCATGTGGTTTACGGGATAAAAAGCTTTCTAAGCCAGTTAATACTACAGCATCTTTAAGTCGTTCTTCTTGTTCTTTCTTTGCTTTCTTCCTCATTTTTAAATTAAATAGAATATTTTGCTTTACTGTTAGGTGTGGGTAAAGCGCATATTGTTGAAAAACCATCGAAATATGGCGGTTACGGGGTGGTATTTCGTTCATTCTCTGATCATTGATGATAAGCTCACCGTCTGAAATACTTTCTAATCCAGCAATCATATTTAATAATGTACTTTTACCAGAACCTGATGGACCAACGAGCACAAAAAATTCTCCCTTTTGAATATCAACATGAATATCCTTTAGAACGAATTGCTGCTGATTATAGGTTTTCTGTAAATGCTTGAGCTCTATAAAAGCCATACATCTTGCCTCCACTAAATAATAGAAGATACTCAAAACGTTTCGTGAATAATTGTTCCTGTTTTAGAAAAGTCATAACCTCCAATTGAACTCAATTCAGAGTGGAATGCTTCAGAAGTTAATATATTCTTTACTTCTTCAATAAGCAGGTTATTTTTTTTAGTTTTTAATAGAACAATATCATAACTTTCATCAATAAACGGCACAAAATCTACATCCACCAATTTAGCTGTTTTTTCTATACCAATCCCAACATTTGCTTCACCATTTGCTACTGCAGTTGCAACACCCAAATGATTCGCTTCTTCTCTGTTATAGCCATTTATTGTCGAAGGTATAATATGATTGATGCGGAGCTGTTCATCTAGAAGTGTGCGTGCACCAGAACCTTTTTCACGGTTCATGATGAAAACATTTGGATTTGCTAAATCTTTAAAGGAACGAATGTTTAGGGGATTGTCCTTTTGAACGTAAAATCCAGCTTTGCGCGATACAACGTTAAATAAAATATAAGGTTGGCTAACGAAAAACTTCTTCACATACGGTACATTATATTCGCCTGTATCGCCATCATATAAATGTAAGCTGGCAATATCTATATCTCCTTTATATAGAGCTATTAATCCATTCAAGCTTCCCTCGTGTGAACGGAGTGTTGTAAAATAATTGTTTTTAGTAATATATTTTCCTAATAAATCAAGTACTAAGTCCTGGCCACTAATAATAATTGTTTGATGATCTCTTGTCATCGGTTTTAACGTAGCATCCGTATTAATAATTTTTTGTTTTCCAATATAAGCTTCTAAATCAAGAGCATCAATTCGCATTTGACGACCAACTCGAAAGACAGGAAGATCTCCTTTTTTCACAAGGTCATATGTAGTGAGTTTGGATACTTTTAATAGTTGTGCTACTTCTTCAATAGTGTAGGAACGTTCCTGTAACATAGCAATCCCTCCAATACTCTTATAGTAACGTATATATTTTGCTTTTGTAAAAAAAGATGATTTTTTATTTTATAATTAATTATAATAAGATATAATAGGTTATAAATAGTTATATCTAATTATAACTTATTATATCTAGTTCTTATTTGCAATAAGGAAGGACAAAACAATGAAAAAGTTTAGTTATTTATTATTTTCGATAATGCTTGTACTTGGCATATTATCTGGCTGCGGTAGTCAAGAACAGCAAAAAAGCAAGGATACATCAAAGGAAAGCCAAGTTGAAATAACTGTGTCAGCAGCAGCAAGTCTGCAAGATGCACTCAATTCACTTAAAACAACGTATGAGAAGGAACATTCTAATGTGAAAATCACCTATAACTTTGGTGGTTCTGGTGCATTACAACAGCAAATTTCACAAGGTGCACCTGTAGATTTGTTCTTCTCGGCAGCAGAAGATAAATTTGATCAACTTGTTAAAGAAGGTCTTATTGAAAAATCACAAGGTGTAGATTTATTATCAAATGATTTAGTTTTAGTCGTTCCTAAAAAGAATGAGACAGGAATTCAAAACTTTCAAGATTTAACAAAGGCAAAAAAAGTGGCACTTGGCACACCTGAAGCAGTACCAGCTGGTCAATATGCGACAGAAACATTAAAAAATATTAAGGTTTGGAATACAGTAAAACCTAAAGTTGTGTACGCAAAAGACGTAAGACAAGTACTAACATATGTTGAAACTGGTAATGTTGATGCAGGAATCGTTTATCGAACAGATGCAATAGTTTCAAAAAAAGCAAAAATTGTCGCTGTAGCTGATGATAAGTCACATACACCGATTATTTATCCACTAGGCATGATTAAAGATAGTCAACATACAAAAGAAACAAAAGCTTTCTATGATTTCCTTCAAAGTAAAAAGGCAATGGATGTTTTTAAAAGCTATGGCTTTAAAGGAGTAAAATAGTAAATGGCGATGGATTTTTGGACGCCGATTCGTCTATCAATTGAAATCGCATTTGTTTCGGCATTTATTGTTATTGTATTTGGCATTTTTATTGGAAAGTGGATGGCTAAAAAAACATTTAAGGGCAAAACTATTTTGGAAACTATTTTGTTGCTTCCTTTAGTATTGCCTCCAACAGTTGTTGGTTTTTTACTTATCATGGTATTTGGTAAAAGTAGCTGGCTAGGACAAGCAATTGAATGGTTTTTTCATCAACCAATCATGTTTACCTGGTGGGCTGCTGTTATTGCTTCAACAGTTGTCGCTTTTCCCTTAATGTATCAATCTGTAAAAACCGGATTTGAAGCTGTAGATGAAAAGCTTGAAAATGCAGCACGCATTGATGGTGCAAAGGAATGGCAAGTTTTTCTTTTCGTTTCTATTCCTTTAGCGATGAAGTCCATTGTTTCAGGTAGTATTTTAAGTTTTACTCGAGCGTTAGGCGAGTTTGGTGCTACACTTATGTTTGCAGGAAACTTACCAGGGAAAACGCAAACTACACCTCTGGCTATTTATGTTGCAATTGATTCTGGCAACATGACATTAGCTTGGGCATGGGTGATTGTGATGGTTAGTTTATCCTTTATTATGCTACTCGGAGTCCATTTGATAAAGGTACGCACGTAAGTAAGATGGTATTTACGTATGTTCAAGAAAAATAAATCTATGTAAAAAACAAGCCAAACGTTATTTTACGTTGGCTTGTTTTTTTAAAAATTATTTATTGTAGGTAAAGATAAGATCTTCAGCTAAATGAGTGAAGGCTTCTCCAACAACTGAATCTTCATCATAAACAGAAGAACCAGTATTTTCTTCCGGTTGTACGAAAGGAACTTGGGCTATGACCTCAGTTTGTAGTTGCTTAGCTAATGCTTCGCCGCCACCTTGGCCAAATAGATAATTACGATCACCTTCGTGATTTTCAAAGTAAGCCATATTTTCAACTACACCGATAATTTTGTGCTTAGTATGTTGTGCCATCACACCTGCTCTTGAAGCAACATATGAAGCAGCATTATGTGGTGTCGTAACGATGATTTCCTGTGCATGAGGGATCATTGCAGCAACATCAATTGCCACATCACCAGTACCTGGAGGTAGATCTAATAGTAAGTAATCTAGGTCGCTCCAATGGGTATTCGCTATAAAGTTGCGAATCCATTTGTTTAACATAGGTCCTCTCCACATGACAGGTTGGTTGTTTTTTGCATAAAAGCCCATTGACATAACTTTTACACCATGGCTCACAACAGGTATCGCTGTTTGCTCAATCATCGTTGGTTTCTCATCAATTTTCATCATAGTTGGAATACTAAAACCATAAATATCGGCATCTATAATACCAACACGTTTTCCTTGTCTTGCAAGGGCTACGGCTAAGTTAATAGTGACGGTAGATTTACCAACGCCGCCTTTACCGCTAGTAATAGCGATAAAGTGTACACCGGAGTCAGGTTTTAATATTTTTGGCATTCCAGTTTCTGTTGTTGCTTGTTTTTTCAAAGAAGCAGTTAATACTTGTCGTTCTTGAGCTGTCATAGAACCAAAAGTAAGTTCAACATGTGTTGCGCCGATTTCTTTTAGTGCTTCTTCAATTTCCCTTTTAATTTGGGCTTTTAAAGGACAGCCTCGAATAGTAAGTACTACTTCTAGTTGAATATTCGTGCCGTCAATTTTAATATTGCGCACCATATTCAATTCCACAATGCTTTTATGAATTTCAGGGTCATTGATTTTTTTAAGTGCCTCTAATACGGCTTTATTTGTTAACATTCTTCTTTCAATCCTTTTCCAAGACCTTTTAAGAAGTGAATACCGAAGTTTAATGCACGGTTAACATCAGGATCTTTGATGACTTTCATCAAGCTAAAGATTGTTACTTTTTCATCGCTAGCTAATGCGTTGTTTGCATCATCAAGTCCGGTATTTAAACTACCCATTAATTTCTTCGTATTCTCTGGATCTATTGCTGACAATAGACCAGCAACTGCTAATAGTTGATTGATGACGTTAGTTACAGGCTTACGAGAAATTTGTCCAAGTGCAATATGGGCAATTTCTTCTTTGGCTGCAAGCATTTTATTGACTGCATCTAATACGCCAATATCATTTAAATCAGAAACGATAGAAAAAATTTGTTGAAGTGCTTCATCATTTTCTGTAAGCAATTCTTTTAAATCATTTATTTTTTGCTCTGCAATTTGTTCTTCTGAAACTTGTTGCTTTTTAATATTTGTAATTGGTGCTGCCATTTTCTACACCTCTTCGTTATTCGTTGTTAAGTGAACATAGCCTGGGCGAGCCCATTTGCGTTGTACTTCCACACCATTTTGCGGATGACGTTTTTTATTACGAGGGTTTGCCGCTGGTAATGGATTTTTACCTTTGCGTTTTAATACTTCTACACGAATCTTCGTTTGTTTGTAAGCTGGTGTAGATGTATTTGCATCACCTTGTGGACCTGTTAAGAAGTTAATAGAAGAATCTTTATCTGTTGAGTTCATTGGTAAGAATAATTCGTTACCTTGAACACGGTCTGTAATAAGTGCTGGTACTTTTAATGCACCGTATGGAGATACGAGGCGAAGTAGTGCACCTGTTTCAATATTACGTTCTTTTGCAAATTCTGGTGATACTTCAACGAAAATCTCAGGTACTTTTAATTGGATACCAGTTGATTTATTTGTCATGTTACCTTCGTGGAAGTGTTCTAACATACGACCATTGTTGATATGACAGTCATATTCGCAAGCATATTCAACTACTGGTGCCCAGTCATTTAGTGCGAAGCGCGCTTTTTTGTCTGGGAAGTTGAAGCCGTCTAAGAATAGTAATGGTGTATCTGCACCGTTAATTGGGTCACCCCAAACGAAGCTATTCCAGCCTTCCATATAATCGTAGCTGTTTTGTGCAAAGATTGGTGTTAAGCTTGCCATTTCAGCGTAAATGTCACTTGGGTGTTCGTAGTTCCAGTTAGCACCTAGACGATTTGCAACGTCTTGTACGATGCGCCAGTCTGGACGAGATTCACCAAGTGGAGGTAATACTTCATATAAACGTTGAACACGACGTTCAGTATTTGTGAAAGTACCTTCTTTTTCTAATGAAGGAGAAGCTGGTAAGATAACGTCTGCATATTGAGCAGTACGAGATAAGAATACATCTTCTACAACACAGAATTCTAAGTGAGATAATACTTCGTCAATGTGGTTAGCGTTCGAATCAACTAATGCCATATCTTCACCGACGATGTACATAGCTTTCATTTTGTTTTCCATAACGGCATCAAGCATAGCCATGTTTGTACGACCCGGTGTTGCTGGGATTTTCGCACCGTAAGCTTCTTCGAATTTCGCACGAGCTGCATCATCCGTTACTTTTTGATAGCCTGGGAAAAGGTTTGGTAATGTACCCATGTCACAAGCACCTTGTACGTTGTTGTGACCGCGTAATGGATAAGCACCTGCACCTGGGCGACGGTAGTTACCTGTTGCTAATAATAGGTTTGAGATAGCAGCAGAAGTGTAAGAACCACCAGTATTTTGTGTAACACCCATACCCCAAAGTACACATGTACCATCAGCATCGCGAATCATTTCAGCAATGTTAATCAATGTAGCTTGTGGGATTTTTGTTTCTTTTTCAGCATATTCAAGTGTGTATTTTTCTAATACTTTTTTGAATGCTTCATAATCATTTACGTTTTCGTCAATGAATTTTTGATCGTGCCAGCCTTGGTCAATCATGTATTTTGTAACAGCCATTAACCACACTTGGTCCGTACCTTGTTGAGGACGAATGTGAATGTCTGAGCGTTCAGCCATTTCATTTTTACGGATATCAGCAACGATTAATTTTTGACCATGTAATTTGTGTGCACGTTTTACACGTGTTGCAAGTACTGGGTGACCTTCAGCTGGGTTTGCACCAATGATGATAACAAGACCTGCTTTAGCAATATCTTTAATTGTACCTGCGTCACCACCGATACCAACTGTGCGGCTTAAGCCGTCTGTTGCTGGAGATTGGCAATAACGTGAACAGTTGTCAACGTCATTTGTGTTGAATAATTGACGTGCCATTTTTTGAATAAGGTAGTTTTCTTCATTTGTAATTTTAGAAGATGAGATAAAGCCGACTGAACCAGGACCGTGTTCTTTTTGAATACCGCCTAATTTAGAAGCAACTAAATCTAATGCTTCATCCCAAGAAGCTTCTACAAACTCATCGCCTTTACGGATTAATGGTTTTGTAATACGGTCTTCTGAATTTACGAAGTCCCAACCAAATTTACCTTTAACACATGTAGAAATAGCATTAACAGGACCATCAGATGGTTGTACTTTTAAGAGATGACGACCTTTTGTCCAAACTTCGAATGTACAACCGACACCACAGAAAGTACATACAGTTTTTGTTTTCTTAGTACGTTTGCTTCGCATAGCAGCTTCAATTTCAGAGATAGCGAAGATACCGCTATATCCAGGTTCTACTTCTTTGATTACATCAATCATTGGATCTAGCATATCTTGTTCTAGTCCAGTCATAAAACCAGCTTCGCCAAGCATTGATTTTTCCATCAACGCGTTACATGGACAAATAGATACACATTGACCACAGCTAACGCATGAAGAATCATTGATATCAACGCCTTCATCCCAAATAACACGAGGACGTTCAGCTTCCCAATCAATCGAAATAGTTTCATTTACTTGAAGGTTTTGGCACACTTCAACGCATTGACCACAAGCGATACATTGGTTTGGATCATAGCGATAAAATGGATGTGACATATCTACTTCTGAAGGGTCCACTTTTGGTTTGTATTCATATTTTTGATGTTCAACTTCCATCATTTCTACCGTATTGTGTAGTTTACAGTTACCATTGTTATTATCACAAACTGTACAATATAACATATGGTTTTCTAGTAAACGGTCCATAGCTTCAGTACGAGCTTCTACGGCTTTTTGTGATGTAAGTTCTACATTCATTCCATCCATTGCTTTTGTTGAACATGAACGAACAAGTTGACCATCTACTTCAACGATACATGTATCGCAAGTTTGAATAGGGTCCACTTCTGGTACATGACAAATTTGTGGATGTGGAATTTCATTTTTGTTAATGACGTCTAAAATCGACTCGCCAGGACTTACTTCATAAGGCGTGCCGTTAATCTTCATCTTCGTCATATTATTGCCTCCTATTTTCTCAAAATAAAAAAATCCACCATGAACATATACACTTCGAACTAAAAGAGTATATAAAAATTCATGGTGGATAAGAGTTTTAACAGATCTTGCTAAAAGACCAATCCAAGATTTTTTTGAGATGATAAAATAAAATCAAAACATTAGTAATTCAATATTTTGGCTTCATTTTGGTCATGCATACCATTATAAGCTTTAGAAAAAAATATAACAATATGAATACGTATATAAAAAATTTTTTGAATTATTATAAATGATTTAATGTTTAATTAGTTTATACTGAATTCAAGATATGTTAATTAAATTGCTATAATGATTGGAAAAGCAAATCTTATATTTTTTTATTACAAAAAATTTTTTTGGGTAAGTTATATATAAGATAAAACTATTTTGTCAAAATAAATTTCCAAAAATTAGACCTTTAAACTTTATTGTAATTGCTATATGATTAACGAATTGTAGAGATGGATAAGCTTAAGTTCCCAAAAATATTCCGTTTTTTTGATAGGAGGATACGTATTATGTCAAAAAAAGTGCATGAGTTTAATGACATTATTCGAAAGCTTCGTAAAGATTTATTTGGCAAAGGTCCAGAACGCATTAATACTATATTTGTAGAGAATATGGCCATTTCAACACTTTATGGTAATATAACACCTACAGAAAAATTTATCGCAAGTACAAAAGATGGATTGGAAATGGTACATGCTGCACGTACAAAACTAATTCAAGATTTGTATGCGAAAGCAACACCTGAAGGTATGGAAGAATTGATGCAAGCAAAATTATTGCATCTATTTTCAGATATCAAGGTTGATCTCGATATGGCTGTTTCTGTTTTTATCTTTGACCGAAATATTGACGAACACTAGGAGGATCTATGGATACTGAAATTAAAAAAGAAATTCTTCGAGTAGAAAATGGGCAAGTGCAAAAAGTTGAAGATACAATCGTAACAGAATATGCTGTAACCGTTAAAGTTAATCAACAAGAATTTGTTACGATGGTTTGCACGCCAGAATATGTCAAAGATATGGTTATTGGCTATTTAGCCTCAGAAAAAGTGATTACTCACTTTGACGACATTGAAAATATTTGGTTTCAAGAAAAAGAGGGCGTTGTACACGTCCAAACCAAAAAGGTAAACCCATTTGCGAATAAGTTACAAAATAAGCGCTATATTACATCCTGCTGTGGAATGAGCAGACAGGGGTTTGTATTTGCGAGTGATGCACTAACTGCTAAGACAATGGAAGATATTCATATTCAATTGACTCCACAAAATTGTTTTGACCTTATGCAAAATATGCAGGACAATGCAGTGACCTTTCAAAAAACAGGTGGGGTTCACAATGCAGCCTTATGTGATGCTAAAGACATTATTTTGAGTCGTAAGGATATCGGCCGCCACAATGCGCTTGATAAAATTTATGGCTATTGCTTACAAAATGATATTTCGATTCACGATAAGGTTATTGTATTTAGTGGCCGTATTTCATCGGAAATTTTAGTGAAGGTGTCTAAAATCGGATGTGAAATCATTCTTTCTAAGTCAGCTCCAACTGAATTAGCTTTACAATTAGCAGAACAATTAGGAATAACAACTGTAGGATTTATTCGTCAAAATTCGTTAAATGTATATACACATCCAGAACGAATTCTATTAGATGTATAAGTTTAGCAGTATCTGAACAAGGAGATGAAAAGCATGAATTTGATACAAGATCAATATAAGCGCCCATTGAGAGATTTACGTATTTCCGTAACGGATCGTTGCAATTTTCGTTGCCGCTATTGCATGCCAGAGGAAATTTTTGGACCGGACTATGCCTTTTTACCATCTCAACAAATATTGTCATTTGATGAAATTGAGCGACTTGTTAAAATCTTTGTTTCTTTTGGTGTAAAAAAGATTCGTATTACAGGCGGTGAGCCTCTATTGCGAAAAAATATTGTAGAACTTATTGAGAGACTTCATCTTTTGCCTGGCGTAGAAGATATTGCGATGACGACAAATGGTTCACTATTGAAAAGTTTTGCAGAGGATTTAGCAAAAGCAGGATTGTCACGTGTATCTGTTAGTCTAGATTCTTTAAATGAAGAACGCTTTTTATCCATGAATGGTCAACGTGGTAAAGTGAAAAATGTTCTTGCTGGAATTGAAAAAGCAGCTCAAGCAGGAATCCAGGTCAAAGTCAATATGGTTGTACAAAAGGGAAAAAATGAACAAGATATTATTCCTATGGCTCAATTCTTTAAAGACAAAAAACATACATTAAGATTTATAGAATATATGGATGTAGGAAATTCCAATGGCTGGCGCCTAGATGATGTTGTATCGAAAAAAGAAATTCTTCATGCGATTCAGCAATTTTCACCGATAGAGCCATTAAGTCCTAATTATAAAGGAGAAGTGGCTACTCGTTATCAGTACAAAGATAGTGATCAAGAAATAGGTATTATTTCTTCTGTGACCGATTCATTTTGTTCTACTTGTTCACGAGCACGTATTTCAGCTGAAGGAAAGCTTTATACTTGCTTATTTGCAACAGAAGGTACAGATTTACTTAAGCTTTTACGCTCTGGAGAAACTGATGAGACAATTGCAAAATGCATTGCCGACGTCTGGCAGAATAGGACAGATCGCTATTCTGATGAGCGAAAAGAGCACACTTCATCCCCTAAGAGAAAGATAGAAATGTCTCATATTGGTGGATGATAAATTGATAGAAAAGAGGATTTATAGAATGGCAGTTAATAAACCAGAAGAAATTACACAAATCGCCATTAATGCAGGTGTAACTAAAGTAAATAGTTCAATTTTAAAGATGTTAATCTTAGGATTTTTAGGGGGCGCATTTATCGCCTTAGGTTTTTTACTCGATATTCGAGTTAGTGGTAGTATGCCGGAAGCATGGGGAAGCTTCTCAACATTTGTAGGTGCAACAGTATTCCCATTAGGCCTTATTTTAGTATTATTAGCAGGTGCTGAATTAATCACAGGAAATATGATGTCTGTAGCAATGGCTTTATATGATAAGAAAATTTCAATTCCAGCATTATTAAAAAACTGGTTTTGGGTAACACTTGCCAACTTAGTTGGTGCTTTATTTGTAGCTTACTTCTTTGGACATGTTGTTGGTTTAACAGAAACAGGACCATTTTTAGATAAAACAGTAGCTATCGCAAAAGCAAAAACTGCTGATTCTTTCTTACAAACATTTATTTCTGCTGCTGGTTGTAACTGGCTTGTATGTTTAGCTGTTTGGTTATCTTTCGGTGCGACTGATTTTGGTGGTAAAGTTGCAGGTATTTGGTTCCCTGTTACAGCGTTTGTTGCAATTGGTTTCCAACACGTTGTTGCCAATATGTTCGTTATTCCAGCTGCAATTTTTGCAGGACAAGTTACTTGGGGAGCATTCGTAGGAAATGTTATCCCAGCTTTCTTAGGAAATGTTGTTGGTGGTGCCATTTTTGTTGGCTTATTCTACTATATTTCATATGCAAAATCAAAAACTACAACAAAATAAAACAAAATAAAGAACACAAAAAAACCGGCTTATGCCGGTTTTTTAAAAACGTTCATTTAAAAAGGTACCGCTTTTACCACCAGTTTTTTGTACAAGATAAGTGTCTTGAATCACCATCGATTTATCGACAGCCTTGCACATATCGTAGAAGGTTAAAGCAGCAATGGACACAGCTGTTAATGCTTCCATCTCAACCCCTGTATTTCCTTTACATTTTACAAGTACTTCTATATGAAGTGCGTACCCTGAATCTGTTTTTTCGTAGTTAAATGTAAAATCCGTCCCCTGTAACATGATAGTGTGACACATCGGAATAAGATCAGAGGTTTTCTTTGCGCCCATAATTCCTGCAATTTGTGCAACTTGTGTGGGATCTCCCTTTTTAATATTCCCTTGTTGAATGGCTTCGTATAATTTAGTTGATAATAGAACAGTACTTCGTGCAATAGCTGTTCGTTTCGTTTCGTTTTTTTCGGAAATATCGACCATTTTAGGACGACCTTCTTCATTCCAATGCGTAAATTCAGTCATGATAATCTCCTTTTTTGTGCTGTATTGAGTAATTGGGCCAATCAGTTATGGCGTTAATATTGATGAATACTTGCTCATCATCTGGGATAGATACATAGCAAACATTCAGTTGGTCGAGTAATGATTGCATACTTCTTTTGTTTTTCTGCAATAATTTTTCTGTTTTTTGCAATACACTACGATGGTAGAGTGCAGCTAGTGGCTGTATTTTATCCGATTGCATAGGTACGATAGCATCATATGTATCGTCTACAACGGATAACATCTTGTTAACAAAAGATGATGTTATAAAAGGCATATCACATGCAAGTACGAAAAACCAATCGGCATCTGGTGTGTTGGATATAAGATGATGTATCGCAAAAAGCGGTCCTTGATGTACTGTTTTCTCAATACTCAAGCGAACATCCTTGTCTTTGAATTTCGTGGATAATGATGCGTTTGTTGAAATAATAAGTGGCTTAAGTTCATTCTTTTTCAATGCTTGTAAGCTATATTGATATAATAATTGCCCATTGAAATTTTCGAACATTTTGGGCTTTCCATATCTAGAGGATTGACCACCAGCTAATATGACACCTGCAATTTTTGTCATCGATGTAACTCACCTATAAAATGTTGCACTGTAGGAATGATGAGTTTACTCATCCCAAGTTTAACTGCATTTGTTGAACCAGGTAAAGCATAAATCGCAGTTTGTTTTAAACAACCGGCAACAGCACGACTAAACATGGCACGCGGACCTATTTCTTCATAGCTTAATGAGCGAAATAGTTCACCAAAACCGTGCATTTCTTTTTCAAAAAGCGGTGTTACTGCTTCGTAAGTGACATCACGTGATGTAAATCCTGTGCCACCTGTTACAATGATAGTATTAATATTAGGATCATCACACCATGCTTGTACTTTTTCAGTAATTGTAGCAGCATCATCTTTTACAATACAATAATCAGCAGTGTGAAATCCAACTTCTTCAAGAAGTGCTTTAATTTGTTGGCCACCCTTATCTGTCTCTATTGTGCGGGTATCACTAACAGTTAAAACTGCAGCATGTATGTCACGATCTTTATGGGTTGGATGCATTGTGAATCCTCCTATTGATAGAATCAATGATTAATTATAACGATATAAAATGAAAGGTCAAATAAAATTTAATAAGAGAAAGGCAGAGTTTTAAATGAATGATCGATATTCTAGACAACAATTGTTTCAGCCGATTGGTGAAAAAGGGCAGGAACTATTGCAACAAAAACATGTACTTATTGTAGGAGCTGGAGCATTAGGTAGTGCTAGTGCAGAGGCTATTGTACGAGCCGGTGTAGGTAAAGTGACAATTGTGGACCGAGATTATGTTGAATGGAGTAATTTACAACGTCAACAATTGTATAGTGAAGAAGAAGCTGAGCAAAAAATACCTAAGGCCATTGCAGCACAGGACAGATTAAAACGTATTAATTCGAACGTGCAGATTAAAGGAATTGTCATGGATGCAAGAGCAGAGTCACTAGAGAGTATCGTACATGATGTAGATATTATGATTGATGGTACTGACAATTTTGATATTCGTTTTGTTATGAATGATCTAGCACAAAAATACCAAATTCCTTGGATATATGGCTCGTGCGTTGGAAGTTACGGTACAACTTATACGATCATTCCTGGAAAAACTCCATGCCTTCACTGTTTAATGCAGTCAGTGCCGAATATGACGATTACTTGCGATACAGCAGGTATAATTAGTCCAACTGTTCAAATAGTAGCAGCTTATCAAGTAGCAGAGGCTTTGAAAATTTTAGTGGGAGATTGGAACGCTGTATGTAAGACGTATCGAACCTTTGATGTTTGGAATAATCAGCATTATGATATGCGTGTACAAAATGCGAAAAAAGATGATTGTCTGTCATGCGGTGAAAGCGCAATTTACCCATATCTATCTTATGAAAATCAAACAAAAGTGGATGTATTATGTGGACGGAATGCTGTACAAATTCGCCCAGTTCGACCAGATGGGTATAATTTAAATTACTTAGCACAGCAACTTCAAAAGCATGGCACTATTCAACAAAATCCATATTTAATATCATGTCAATTAAAGGATTATCGCCTGGTGATTTTTAAGGATGGTCGAGTACTTGTACATGGTACAAATGATGCAAAGCAAGCAAAAAATTTATATTACAGTTTATTAGGTTAAGGAGCGTATGAAAATGTTAGAAAAAAGAACACCAATTGCAGTCGGTGAGGCTGTTCGTCGCATAATGCAATTTGCTTTTACAGGAACAAAAGAAATGGTACCGTTAACTAAGTCGTTTGGTCGTTTTTTAGCAGAAGATTTAAAAGCAGATCATGACGTACCAGCCTTTGATCGCTCACCTTATGACGGTTTTGCAATACGTGCTGAGGACAGCGAATGTGCTTCAGCTGATCATCCTGTCTCTTTTGAAGTGGTAGGAGAAATTGGAGCTGGCTTTGTTTTTCCAGAACAAGTACAAGAGGGACAAGCTGTCCGTATTATGACAGGAGCTCCAATTCCAGAAGGCTGTAATGCAGTTGTTATGCTGGAATTATCAAAGACATATGAAAAAGACGGTAAGTCTTATATGGAGATTAAACGTGCTTATAAAGAGGGCGACAACATTTCATATCAAGGAGAAGATATGAAAAGAGGAGAAACACTTGTTCAAAAAGGAACGTATATTAATCCAGGTGTTTCTGCATTATTAGCTACTTTTGGTTATCGTGAAGTACCTGTAACACGTAAACCAGTCATTGGAGTGATTGCAACTGGAAGCGAATTGTTAGAACCAGATGAGGCACTTCAACCTGGTAAAATTCGTAATAGTAATGCTTATATGATATTGGCTCAGATCGAACGTGTTGGAGCAGAAGCACGTTACTTTGGTAAATTTAGTGATAATCTTGATATTTGTATTGAAGCAGTGAAATCTGCTTTATCGGAAGTGGACATACTCATAACAACTGGTGGTGTTTCAGTAGGGGACTATGACTACTTGCCTGCAATTTATAAGGCACTTGGTGCAGAAGTGTTATTTAATAAAGTAGCAATGCGTCCCGGTAGTGTGACAACTGTTGCACAGCGTGATGGACAGCTATTATATGGACTTTCAGGAAATCCTTCTGCTTGCTATGTTGGTTTTGAGCTATTTGTTCGTCCAGTTGTACGGACAGCATTTTCAAATCCAACACCACATTTACACAGAGAACAGGCAATATTAGGAGAGGATTTCAAAAAGGCAAATCCATTTACACGCTTTATCCGTGCAAGTGTATCCTTTGAAAATGGACAGCTTATTGCAGCACCATCAGGCTTTAATAAATCGAGTGCTGTTTCCTCTTTAGCAAAAGCTCAAGCTTTCATCGTACTACCAGGTGGTACGCGCGGTTATGAAAAGGGCATGCGTGTAGACGTATTATTACTAGAGGATGGACTAGGGAGTGAGTGGCCTTGGGACAACATTGTGCCGTCCTACAGATAGTAGGCTACCAAAATAGTGGCAAGACAACATTAATGGAGAAACTAATTATTGCGGCAACAGCAGAAGGGGCACGTGTTGCAACGATTAAGCATCATGGTCATGGTGGAGCTCCAACAGCTGTAAATCGAAAAGACAGTCAACGCCATGAACAAGCGGGAGCGATTGTTGCTGGTGTCGAAGGAGCAGGTACATTGTTTTTGACTATTCAGCAAGCATCTTGGAAACTAAAGGAGCTTGTTGAATTATATCAACAATTTCAGCCTGATTTGATTTTAGTAGAGGGCTATAAGAATGAAGATTATCCAAAGGTCGTATTAATCCGTCATCAGGAAGATGTCGCTAGTTTGAAGAAACTGACAAATATCATTTGCGTGCTTTATTGGCAAGATGTAGACCCATCAACTTTTACATGCCCTGTCTATCCGATAAAGCAAGAAGATCTTTATTTGAATCTTTTACTGGAAAAAGTGAGGAATTAGAATGGAAGAAAATTTATTTATTATCACAGATCAGCCTATTCGCGTAGAGGAAGTTACAAAAAAGGTTGAGAGTCGCAATGCAGGTGCTATTACTGTTTTTATTGGAACGGTTAGAGAATTGACAAAGGGTAAAAAAACTTTGCATTTAGAGTATCAAGCGTATCCACCAATGGCGATTAAAATGTTTCAACAAATAGAAAAAGAAATAAAAGAAAAATGGCCAGAAGTACAGATTGCTATTACGCATCGTATAGGACGTCTAGAAATTTCAGATATTGCAGTTGTTATTGCTGTGTCCTCACCACACCGAAAAATAGCCTATGAGGCAAATGAATACGCTATTGATCGTATAAAGCAAATTGTACCGATTTGGAAAAAGGAATTTTGGGAAGATGGTACAGCTTGGATAGGCGATCAGCTCGAGAATGTACCTTATCCGTCAGAAACACCTTTTGAGGAAGGAGATAAGCATGATTAACATCTTACTTTTTGCACAACTACAAGAGGCAGCTGGTCACTCACAAGTTACAATGGATGCCTCAGAAGTAACCGTTCAACAAGTAAAAGAGTGGTTAGAGAAGCAGTATACTTTAACATCTTTACACCAAACGATGACTGCCGTAAACGAGGAATTTGCAACCGATGATACAATTGTAAAATCTGGTGATACAGTAGCGTTAATCCCACCGATTAGTGGTGGTTAGAAAGTCTATCTACTATCAAGTAATGTTCTTTAAAATAACTAGTTTCATGTTTGTGAATTCAATAGTATTTTTAAGTTCTCTACATACTCCTAATCTCTATTTTGTGAGGTTAGGGGTTTTTTTATTATGTAATTATAGTGAACAAATTTAAAAATCTTAAATTGAATAATTAGAAATACCCTATAAAATGCGAAAAACTCTATCGATAGAACGGATTTTCTAATCTTAATAGGAAAAGGTTAGAAGAATATTGAATTCTTATAAAGAGTAAGAATATTCTTTCGCAAAGGGGAAATCATATGAAAAAAAGATTACGTATTTTTCTAACTTCTTGTATTATCACGTTTGGTTTGTTTGGTGCGAACATGTCAGCAGAGGCTAGTACAACTCAAACCCAAACTCTTGACCAATCTATTAAACAAATTGTCAACGATAAAATGGCTGGAGCCGATGTCAGTGTTGCGATTAGGGATGATAAGGGGAAAATTATTTATGGCTTGAATGGCAATCAAAAACAAAAACCTGCATCGAATATGAAGTTATTAACAAGTGCCGCAGCTTTAGAGATATTAGGGGAAAAGTATCGATTTAAAACTAGTATTTATTCTACTGGAAAAGTAAAAAATGGTGTTTTAAAAGGAGATCTTTATCTTCAGGGAAAAGGTGATCCAACTTTAAATAAGGAAGATCTTGAACAGTTTGTTAATAGTATCGCAGCTCAAGGAATTAAACGTATTGAAGGAAGAATTGTAGCAGATGATTTTTGGTTTGACCAAGATTTGTTAACGCCAGGGATTGCTAAAGAGGATGAGTCTTATTATTATGCAGCGCCAATCACAGCATTAACAACTTCTCCAAATAACGACTATGATTCTGGGACGATCATTGTTGAAGCAAAAGGTGAAAAAGTAGGAAAGAAACCATCTCTTACAATAACGCCAGAATTAGGGGATTTAGTTATTGAGAATAAGGGGAAAACAGTAGAGGCTAACGAGCCAAATACGTTAACGATAGAGCGTCAATTTAGAACAAATAAAATTGTTGTAAGTGGAAATTTGCCTATTAATAAGAGTTTAAAAGAATGGGTAACTGTACAAAATCCAACAACTCATACACTAACAATGTTTAAAAATTTACTAAAACAAAACCATATTCAATACTCAAAGGACAAGCTTTATCGTGCAAAAACACCTAAAAGTGCCAAACTAATTACTCAAAAGCAGTCAGTGACGCTTTCACAATTGATGATTCCTTATATGAAGTTAAGCAATAATGGAATTGCGGATATTTTAGTGAAAACAATGGGGAAAGTAAAAATGCAAAAAGGTAGTACAGAAGCTGGTCTGAAAATATTAAGACAATATGGAGAGTCACGCCATTTAAATATAAATCAATGGATTTTTGAAGATGGCTCAGGTATGTCACATAGCAATCGAGTATCCAGTAATGATTTAACGAAACTTTTGTATACTGTTCAAAAAGAAAAATGGTTTAGTACCTATTTTAATAGTCTGCCAGTTGCTGCAAACTCGGAAAGAATGGTAGGAGGTACACTTCGTAATCGTCTAAAATCACCACTTACAGCGGAAAAAATTTTCGCAAAAACAGGGTCATTGACAGGTGTTAATACACTAAGTGGATATATAATAGGAAGTAGTGGTAAAAGCTTTACATTTAGTATTTTAGTACAGAACAAATCCGGTACAATCTCAGTTATTGATGAAATTGTGGAAGTAATGGCTGAGAATTTATAAATCCTAAAGAGTAAAGTATAGGTTAAAAGGAGAATGAGACATGACGATTATCAAACATACAAATCGACAAATTGAAATTGTAAATGGAGCGGGTATACAAGCGAAAGGTTCCACTAAAAGTAATCTAGAAGGATTAAATCCTAAAGAGTTAATCGAAGCATCTGTTGGTTTATGCATTGCATTAACAACTCGTCAAATTTTAAAACGTGATGAGATTAACTATAACTTGGATGATCTAACAGTTACAGTACAATCTACTAAAGGATCTGGTGTAAATCGTTTAACAGCTTTTGATATTCAAGTTCAGTTACCTGACACTTTAGATGAGTCCTATAAAAGAAAATTACTCAAAAGTGTGAAAAGGGGTTGTACTATTGGAAATACCATTGAAAATGGGGCAACTGTAAAGATTACCGAGAATTAGATTCAATATATTTATTTAACACTAAGATTGGATAACCAACAAAAGTGTTATAATAGATATAATTGAATAAAGAAGGAATGAGTAATATGTTAAAAACAGTTGTTTTTGATCAATTAAAAAAAGCCATGAAAGAAAAAGATGTAGTAGCAAAAGGCGTTTTAACTATTGTAAAATCATCTCTTGACTTGGCACAAAAAGAAAAAGGTTCTGAATTAACGCACGAAGAAGAAATTGCCATTCTAAACCGTGAAGTAAAACAAACACATCAAGCTTTAGAAGGTGCTGAAAAGGCCAATCGTGCTGATTTAATCGAAAAAGAAAATAGAAAGCTTGAAATTTTAAAATCATTTTTACCTGAGCAATTATCCGAAGAAAAAGTAATCGAAACTTTAAAAGAAGCTGGCATCACTTCAGGGATGAATATGGGTGAAGCGATGAAAATTGCAAAACCTTTGCTTGCTGGCAAAGCAGAAGGTTCAATGATTGCAAAAGCTGTTAAAAGTTTAATCAAATAGATAGATGATAAAGTGAAAAAAGTTTAAGAAAGTAGCGATTGTTACTCTCTTAAACTTTTTTTGTTTTAATTTATTTTTTCACCACTTTTGTTATAAATGGTTATTTGAATGTTTCTTTCTTTTATAAGTTTATTTGAATGTAACTTATCTAATTCTAGAAATATTTTCTTTTCCATTTCTTTACCCATAGTAGACTTTTTTTGTTTTCTACTTAACAAAGTCTTTATTCCAATATTTAACTCTGTGGGTGTATTCTCTAAATTTATTTGGTCCATTTGTTTTGGATAAAACTTTGATAACGCATCCTCTATTGTTGTGCTTATTTCTTGCATTAGATGGTGTTCTTCTATAACTTCTTTGCTAACTAGTTTACTTATTTCACTTTTGGTCACTTTGACAACATACTTTTCAAATGGTGTTGATTTAATGGTATTTTCTACAAACTCTTTCACTTCATCTTTTACTGAGTCATAGTACTCTTGACTTCCAACTACTTCGATTTTTATCTCATTTAAACTAATTTTATATGTACCTATTTTGTATTTTTTTGATGTTTTTTCTTTTAGCTTTTCTAAGATATTAACTATTTCTTTATCTGAAGGTCTAGTGTTTTCTTTAGCATTAAGTTGATTAGTGAAAACAAAAATACTCCCTACGATGAATAATGAAAACAGGATGAAAATAACCTTTCTTATGTTAATACCTCCTTGAATAGCAGTATACGTAAATTTTTCTTGGAAAATGATTATGTGAATATTGAAAAGCCCCAAACTATATTACATAAAATACTTTTTAACATAATGAGGATGTCAAATTATTTTAAATGCTGTAGATGATAACCTTTATTGACATAGAAGTACCATATTAATTTATCGGAAACAAAATTACTAAATTCCTTTCAAGATGAATATATATAACAGTATCGACAAAACTAAAAATGGAAAGAATTATGATAGTTTTAGCTTATTAAATCAAATGAAATTTGCAATTCGATTTCAATAACAAATACCATTGTTTAAGAGCAAGGAGCCGAAAAATGTCAAAAAGGATCCGTATACTTCTCGTTACTTGTATGATGATCTTCAGTTTATTGGGCTTACAAATTCCTACAGAAGCTGCTACTCCAAAACTAAATAAATCCATTGAGAAAATTGTGAAAAGTAAAATGGCAAATGCTGAGGTAAGTATTGCAGTTCGTGATGAAAAAGGAAAAGTCATCTACGATTTAAATGGAAATCGGCAACAAAAACCTGCATCGAATATGAAATTATTAACCGGTGCTGCTGCTTTAACAGAATTGGGATTGGATTATCGTTTTCTTACGAATATATATACAACCGGAAAAGTAAAAAATGGTGTACTTCATGGGGATTTATATATACAGGGGAAAGGCGATCCGACTTTAACAATCGAGGATCTTGAAGAATTTGCACGTTTTTTTGCATATTCAGGATTAAAGAAAATAGATGGACGTATCGTAGCAGATGATTTTTGGTTTGATCAAGACTTATTGACACCAGATATTCAAAAAGAGGACGAGTCCTATTATTACGCAGCACCTGTCACTGCTCTAACGATGTCCCCTGACAGTGATTACGATTCTGGTTCAATCATTGTAGAAGCAATAGGCAAAAAAGTCGGGCAGAAACCAAAGATTAAAATAACCCCTGAATTAGGCGACCTAAAGATTGAAAATAATGCTAAAACCGTTTATGCCAATCAATATAGCACCCTTAAGATAAAAAGAGAATATCGAACAAATAAAATTACGATTAGTGGCTATTTACCACTAGGGAAAGATGCGAAAGAGTGGATTACAGTACAAAATCCAACTGAACATACCATTACTTTGTTTAAACACGTATTAGAGAAAAATGGAATACAATTTTCAAAAGAAAAATTCTATCGTGAAAAAGTGCCAGCAAAAGCAAGGTTAATCGTTCAAAAACAATCCATTCCACTTGCAGAGATTATGATTCCTTATATGAAGTTAAGTAACAATAGTATTGCAGATATTTTGGTCAAAACAATGGGAAAGGTAAGAATAGGACAAGGAAGTACAAAAGCAGGTTTAAGTGTCCTAAAACAATATGCTTTTTCGAGACATTTACGTATTGATGATTGGACCTTTGAAGATGGCTCTGGTATGTCACATAATAATCGTGTATCAAGCGTAGATTTAACACATCTCTTGTTTGTCGTTCAGAAAGAAAAGAGATGGTATGGTACATTCTTTGATAGTTTACCAGTTGCTGCACATGCAGATCGAATTATCGGAGGATCACTTAGAAATCGATTTACTACGCCGTTAACTAGAGAAAAGGTATTTGCGAAAACAGGTGCAATCGAAGGCGTCAATACATTAAGTGGCTATTTCATAGGGAAAAGTGGGAAAAAGTATATTTTCAGTATTTTAGTACAGAACCAAAAAGGAACGGTTCCAGTGATTGATGAGATTGTAGAAGTAATGGCGGAGGAATTATGATGGGATTTGATAGAGAAGTAATTTCTTATGTTACACCATGCAATCGTTTAAAACTTGGATATTCCTATTAAATTGATACGTTTTTGAAACAACTACTTTGAAAACCATTGCCACAACTGTTATAGTAATAATTGATATTGAAAGGAGCGATTATTCTATGAATATGGATTATGATTTATTTATGCAAGATATGCTACGTCAAGCACGCAGTGAAATGACTGATAATGGTTATGAAGAACTAAAAACAGCTGAAGAAGTAGACGAAGCATTTAAACGTGAAGGTACAACTTTTGTAATGGTGAACTCAGTATGTGGTTGTGCAGGCGGTATTGCTCGCCCAGCAGCTGTTCATGCATTAAATTATGATAAACGTCCAGATCATTTAGTTACAGTATTTGCAGGTCAAGATAAAGAGGCTACTGCACAAGCACGTATGCACTTTGGTGAAGATCATATTCCTTCATCTCCATCATTCGTACTATTAAAAGATGGTAAACCAGTAGCTGAAATTGGTCGTCACGAAATCGAAGGACATGACCCAATGTCTGTTATTACAAATATTCAAGGTTATTTCGAAGAATTCTGTGAAGAAATTTAATCTTTTTTAAAGAGAAGAGCGCTATTTTCTATAGTGCTCTTTTTTTAGGAGGTGGTTTCTGTGAAAAAATTTCATATTGGCTATCGAATATTAAAAACGGCACTAGGTGCAGGATTGTCAATCGGTATTGCACAATATTGTCATTTAGATTTTTTCTCATCAGCAGGTATTTTAACAATCCTTTGTATTCAACCAACAAAGCGTAAATCTATTCATGCAGTTTATACGAGGGTTATGGCAACATTAATAGGTATTGTCATGTCCGTTGCTTTCTTTGAATTATTAGGCTATCACCCGTGGATACTAGGGTTGATGGTGCTATTCTTCTTGCCTATACTCGTTATGATAAAGGTTACACCTGGTTTTGTATCCTCCGTCGTTATTATTTTACATATTTTCTCTACAGCCCATTTCACATGGGGCTTGTTGATAAATGAATTATTATTAATGTTGATCGGTTTCGGAACGGCCTTAGCGGTGAATATGTATATGCCAGATATACAAATTAAGTTAGATGAATACCGTTTGAAAATAGAAGAATTATATAGCAAAATATTTAAGGAAATTACAAAATACTTGCGTAATGGAGACACTAGTTGGGATGGTAAAGAACTTGTTGAAGCGGATACAATCATCAACAAAGGTAAGGCACTTGCTTATCAAGATGTAGAAAATCACCTGACGAGACATGAAAATCTCTATTATCAATATTTTGATATACGTGAACGACAACTAGAAATAATTGAGAGAGTTTTACCGAAAATCACAAACTTACCGGTCATCGTAGAACAGGCGGAACTTGTAGCAGATTTTATGGAAGAGCTGTCTGAAAACGTCCATTCAGGTAATACAACTCAAAAATACCGTAGTAAATTAGAAGATGTAAGGATAGAATTTGCAAAGCTCCCATTGCCGACAACTCACGAAAAGTTCTTAGCCATGGCGTCACTATACCAATTCATCGAAGAAATGGATCGATACCTTGTCATTAAGAAAGATTTTAAAGGAATAAGACCATCATATCGGCGTTTGGCAAGAAAATTAAAAGATAGAAAACAGGGAAGTTCCCAAAATTGAGTTGAAAAATGTATCACTTTGAAGTGTGTTATTAACATTTCGGGTGGTGCACAAGCGTAAATATATGCTTTTAACACCATTTCAGATGAGTCACCTAAGCTATCGAATATGATAAAAAATTAACGATTTGGCAGGCTTATTCCTCTTACACCACAATAAAATTCTAAAGCAGACTAAAATAGATTAACGGATTTGTTCTTTTGTTCTTCATTCATCATATAACTTCACACGCCCTATAAGTCACATGTACCACTGCAAGACCGTTATTAATAATTAAAGTATGCTTGTAGCTTATCTCTGCTAAACAAACACCAGATACTCACTAAATAAGAGTCCTGGTGTTTTATATCATTATGAAATAATTAATATTCTGGAAGGTTAGAATCTTCCCAAAAAAATTCTCCAGTGTTTTCTATAACATTCTCAACAAAAGTTACAAACGATTCTTCTGTTGCCTCAGGCATTATATGTCCTACATAAATTGCACCTTGCGAAGAATGCTTTTTAAGCTTATGCGCGTCCACCATTATATATCCTACATCTGGAAATTCTCCAATAGGATAATCTTTTGTAGTCTTTAGATCTTCTTCTTTCTTAAATTCTTGAACATCTTTAAATCCTTCACGAATTTCGTCTAGACTAAAAAATTTAAATTCCATAAGATAACTTTTGAAAAGTGTCATACCATTATGTAGCAATAGAAATTCCCTATAATCTTGCGGGGCTTTTATCCCTAATTCTTTCTCAAGTGAACGAATATCTTCTTCTTTTGCTGGGGGATTAAAAATACACTTTTCACGTAAAACAGTACCATCACGTTCGATTAAGCCATCTGGATCTAATCGAGAAAAGTTTTCATCTAATTTACTTTTTAAATTGTCTAAAACTTTTTTGATTTCTGGCATATGTTGTTACCTCCCGACTATTTAATAATTAGCAAACCTCGAGGTGATTTTTTGATGTTTTTCTAGTAATTCCTATACAATTATTTAATTTTGATCTTCCTCCATATGCTACAGTTTTTATATGATGTAAGTCAATTTTATCTCCTGGCCAAATCTGGTTGCACGTTATACTTCTTTTCGTATTCATTTCTAATTTTTTTACTGGAGCTCGATTGTAATTTGCTCCTTTTTGCCAATCAGCGCGAATATTAGAAGCTACTTTTTTAGACCATTTATCTAATTGGGGAATTTAACTAATTTATTATTTAATAAAGTATATGTTCCATCGGGTATAGCCCTAATTTCTTTCTAACACCGCTGTCATTTTGATGGTAATATCTCTTATAATACCTTTTGAATTTAGATATTCCATATATTCACATTTTCCTCGGCATAGTGATTCCAAAAATGCTTAATCTTACGCTTCTATATTTATCGCTAGTCCTTTTTAACACCATAAACAAGCCCTCTTATATTCATAAGAGGGCTCTTTTTGCCTATCTATTCAATATAAACTGAGCGAACCAAAGTCCAGATTGATTCTTTGCCATTCGGGTGTTTTGTTTTCATGTCAACAGTCATGTTATATACGCCGGGTTTTGAAACTTTCGGTAGCTTGGAGGTGAACTTGGTTCCGTTTGTGCTCTTAGGATTAATCGTTTGCTTTAGTTCCTTTCCATTCGGATCTTTGAATTTGAAGGAAAGTTTTGTTGTTCCTGCTTGCTTTGGCGTTTTTAAGGTGAATGATGTTTGATCTGCCTTACCTTTGCCAGCCATGTCGAGTTCCAGCTTCCCAGGTTCATCAAAGGAGGAGACTAGTAAGTAGGCATCCTTGTCATTCGTTGCCTTCATTTGTACTGTCCAGGAACCTTCGACGAGTTCATCTGGTTGGAATGTATAAACGTTTGCGCCAGAGAGAATCATTTCATCTTTTACTGGGCCTGTAGCTTTCATAATTGTTCCGTCTGGTGCAACTAACTCAACAGTCGTATCATTGCTGGCTGTATAGACGGAGATAGTGCCATTTGTTTTGGCAGGAACATAGATTTCTTTTTTGGTGATTTGGTTATCTGATAGCTTGCCTCCCGTGATATAGTTGGAGGATTCACTGTGGATAGCCGCGTCTGTTTGACTCGATGTTTCGTTATTAGTGGACAATTGGCTGACGGTAGCACTGCGTAAATAAGGTTCAATCCTAGAAAAAACTTTGGAACCTTGACGGATATTATCATGATCAATTGTGCTATCGGTGAATAAGTGTGTGCCATAAGGCAGCTTTGCGCTGGTCTCTGTAACGAGTCCGTCATTTGCCCCATAGATAGATAAATAGGCTCCACCGAGGGATAGTGCAGAAAGGGCCGGTCCTTTGTTTGTTCCAGCTACCGTATAGTATTTATTTTTACTGCGGTTAGAATTGCTGTCAGTTACGGAGCGGAATTTTGCCATTTCCCCAACCTGTAATGAATAGGTACCTGCATCATTTTGCCCGAGCAGTTCCCCAAGCCATCCTGCATACCAGCTATATGAAAGGTCTGCTAATTCGGATCCATAATGAGGTGATCCTAATGTGATAACCCTGCCGACATATGAATGAGCTCCGTAATGTATAAGGGCTGCTTGAGTATCAGGGCCACCCTTACTATGAGCGATGATATTCACTTTCTGCCCATTAAAGTGTCGAGATATTTCTCCGAGCATGGAGGCTAGTAGGCGTCCATTTGTGTATTGATTTTCAGAACCATTGCCTGCCGCGTCATATAACTGGACGAAAACAGTCTGATATCCAGCTTCGTAAGCTTTCGTATATATGTCATTAACTCCGTGATAAGTTGTTTCCCCATACCAGCTTGTTGAGCTGCCATTCTTCCCTTGGACAAAGACAATCGGTGGTTTTGATGAAGTGTAATTCGGTGGACGGTCACCAAGGAACCATTCTCCAGGGGTGAAGGTTTCACCAGGTGGCTTCAGCTTTCCGGCTGATACTTCTAAAGAAAGAACATATGGCGTAAAAACCATTAAACATAAGAAAAAGACTAAAAACCTTTTCATCAATCGACTCATTAAACGCCTCCATTACAAATTCTTTTTTGAACTTTACTACAATTACGTGATGAAAACAGTTGATATTCCCAAATGTGTAAAAATGAATATTAAGTTGGGTTTCTATTATTGTGAAGCACCCTGTATTCCGATGGAGGCTTTGTGACTAAGGAAGAATATGTTCGACAATTCCATACAAAGAAACAGACTGTATGTACTTTAAAATTAAAACAAAATAAAAAATGTATCACATTTTGAAGCACATTTTTAAACACTTCAAGTGGTACATTTTTATTAACTTTGGAAGCAGATGACTATGCCCTTACTCTGATCAAAGCAATCTGTTCGTAGGAGTATTGCGATTTTGACAGCATTCGCCAATGTACTAGGCTATATAACTTATTAAATCGATATAATCATCTGGTGGGTGACAATCTTATCAAACGCTGTTCATTAAATGTCACTATGTCATTCATTTTTTAGATGAATATAAGATGAATATAATAAAACGAATAAAAGTGTAGGGAATGATAATAGTATCGAGGAAGTATGTAGAAGAAAATATTGAAATACTTAATGGAGAAATAGCTTTAAATAATATAGAAGCTTTTCCTTTATTTAGGCCAAAACATTCCTCTTAACAAAGAATCGATGAATTCTTCTTGTGTTAAAAAAATAGTGAGACCAGGTGCAGCAATGCAAAATCGGCCATCTGGTTGATAAAAAACTGGAACTGACTCGTTGGTTTCATATAAAAGTATTTTCTGTTTCTTTAAATGAGTAACTTTCTTTAAGTCTTGTGTGATCTTGAATAGCTCTCCCCAGAACGGAAGATATGGTTTCTCTTGATATAAACTAATTACTTTTTTTAAGTCTTTTTGAATTTCGTTAATCATTTTCAGCCAACCTTAATAAATAAATTATTCTTTACACAAAATTTTATTATATTATATTAAACCAAATATTTAAATGGAGGATTTTTACAATCTATTAGTTTATGAATCTATAAGGATTAGTTCCCTAATTCTAAGCTGTTATAAATTTACCGACTGAACGTGTATTATAAAGATTGCTATTATGAACATTGTATAAAACAAAGTAAATGCATACTGTTTTATTCCTGCGTACGATTCCATTCTTCTAAAGTCATTTTTTCAAATGCTTCTTCAAAGTCTAATCTTAAAGGAGATATAAATTCAAGACTATTACCATCTAGATCTTCAAAATAGATAGCTGCGTGGGCTTGAGGATTATTATTTAATACAAGCGGCTGTTCTTCACCGGAAAACCCGAAAGCAGGTCTTATTGCTATTCCTTTTTCCTCTAACCAATTTTTAATGTTATTCATATCGTCTCTATCAATTTGAAAAGCAACATGTCTTAGCGATGGGTGATAAGGGGTGTTCACTTTATCAGTTTCCCATAAACCTAACCAACTCTTTCCCTTTTCAATCCAAAAAAATACAACCTTTTTTGATTGATATGCGATCTCTAAATCTAAATTTTGGTAAAACTCAATTGATTTTTGAAGATTACTAACTGGTAAATGAGCTTCGTATAAACCTTTAATCATTGGAACACAACCTTCTTTCAAATTATTTTGTATATTTTGAGTATAAAGGTAAGTTCAATCAGTTAACATACAACTTTGGGATGAACAAATAATGACTGATCGAATTGTAATAAGAAATAATTATTACTTTATATAAAAAACATAACTTATATTTATATATAATTATGGGGTAAAATGGAAATGTAATGAATCAAAAGAAGAGATGGGTGATGTTAAAGAATGGGTATTGATTTTCATAATAAAGAAATTCGAGATTCTTATACATCTAGAAATGCTCACAACTCATGGATTGAAGCAATAAGTAAACTTGTTCCTATCAAGGATATTTCTAAAGCTTTAGATATTGGATGTGGAGGAGGAATCTACTGCAAGGCACTTTCGGATAGGGGAGTCGATTCTGTCACTGGCATAGATTTCTCTGAACCCATACTTGAAGGGGCAAGAGAAAATTGCAAAGAATATAAAAACGTATTTTTTAAGAAAGGCAATGCTTATGAGACAGGTTTAGATAACAATAGTTTTGATCTACTACTTGAAAGAGCATTGATTCATCATATTGAAGATTTACATGCATGTTTTAAAGAAGCGTATAGAGTGTTGGAGGATAACGGATTTTATATTATCCAAGATCGAACCCCTGAAGATTGTTTGTTGGAAGGCACTAATAGCAATATTAGAGGATATTTCTTTGAGCTCTTTCCAAAATTAGTTGAAAAAGAAACGAAACGCAGACATGATAGTCATTTGGTAATCGAAAAACTAAAAGAAGTTGGATTTAAAGAAGTTACGGAACTTAAATTATGGGAAACACGAAAAGTTTACGAAAACAAAGAGCAATTGCTAAATGATTTAAAAGAAAGAACAGGTAGAAGTATTTTACATGAATTAGACAATAATGAATTAGACAAGTTGACCAATCATATTAATCAGTCAATCTCAATAGAGACCAACATTGTCGAAAAGGATAGATGGACGATTTGGATGGCTATTAAATAACTTTTTATTCTTTCAGGCATTTAGCTTTATGAATCCACTTACTGTAATATTTATACTACTACTAGGCTTTTTAGATATTTAAGAGGAATTACACGCAAAATGTAGAATATAAAATAATGGGGATTGTTATAAGAATATGGTTTATGAGCAATGCGAGGGCTCTATACCACTAAAATGCAGTCAAAGGCTTATTCATTAATAATTAGTTTTAACTCGTTTAAGAGCATCCTTATGGGTGCTCTTTTACATACATTTGCTGAATTAGTAAGCTAGGAAAGAAATATTACTAAATTTTTGAAGTAATAAGTGTGGGATAGAAAGGAATTTATACATGTTTTTTATTCAAATGTCTGGGTTTCCTGGATCGGGTAAATCTACATTAGCCTTAGAAATAGCTAATAGAACTAACTGTATTATTATTGATCATGATGTAACGAAATCAGCATTATTACATTCAATTAACGAAGATGAGATTAATGGAAAACCGCTAGGCGGAATCGCGTATAATATTGATTTTGCGTTAGTAGATTTTTATTTATCACAAGGAAGAAATGTTATCCTCGATAGTCCTTGTTTGTATGATGAATTGATCGATAAGGGGACTATAATCACTCAAAAATATAATGCTAATTATAAATATATTGAATGCTATCTCGATGATTTTGTTGAAATAAACAGGCGTTTAAAAACAAGGAATAAAATGGTTAGTCAAATTTCAGAGGTGAAATCACTAGAAACATTTAATCGGACGCTTAAAAGTAGTAAAAGACCATTAAATTGTAAATGCTTTTCGGTAAATAGTGGGAAATCATTAGATACATATATTAACGAAGTTATAGATTATATTAATAGTTAACGAGGAGTAGTGATACATATGCGTAATTTTAAAGTCGAACTAATTGTTATAGGGGAAGGAACGTTTGATGAAATGATCGATTTTGAAACAGTCCAACTGATGATGCAGTCAGAATACGTTACAATTGCAGGGAATACTATCAGAGTAAACTATAAAGAGGTTACAAGCGATGGTATCGTAAGGTTTAAAGGTGAAAGAATATAAAATAGAGAGAGAGAGAACAGCAGAGGAGCAAATGATGAAATTAGGGTTAGTCACTTCAAACATTGGAAAATATGAAGAATTCAAAAGGACATTAAAGAAAATCGAAAACCTTGAACTGATTTTGATAGACAACATATCGAATAGTAATGAAGGATCAAATATTGAAAAAAATGCTCAAACGAAAGCCCTGACTGGTAGTATGGAGGTGACATATCCAGTAATCGCAACTGATGAAGGATTATTTTTAGATTTTCTTCCAAAGTCAGAATAGCCTGGTGCATATATAAGAAGAATAATCGGACCATATGCAACAGATGAGGAAATTATTGAACATTACACTAATCTAATCGGCGAAAATAAGACTGGAACAGGGACAATTATAACTTCCTATGTTATTGCTTTTGGAGATAAAATTATTAATAAGGGATTGTATGTTCAAGAGTGTATATTTAAAACGCCTGCCTCAAGTGCGAGAATCACAGGAAGACCATTAGCATCATTACACTATTCTGAGGAGTTCAACAAATTTTATAGTGAATTGAGTGCTAAGGAAGCAATATATGAATAATGATTTTTATAAGGAAATCGTCAAATTCGTCTTACAAACTCTAAAAATATAACAATAGCAAGTTAACACGAAAGGACAAGATTAAATCCATGCGAGCAGGAACAGTTATTTATAACCCAAAGGAAAAAGAAGTACTACTTATTCATAGACTAAAAAACGGACGTGAGTATTGGGTTAATCCTGGTGGAACGGTTGAAGAGAACGAAAGTGCATTAGAAGCAGCTATTCGTGAAACTCATGAAGAAATTAATTTAAAATTATCACCTCAAGATCTTACAACATTTGTTGAATTTCAAACGACGAAGAAAGAAGTTTACTTTCTAACAGAGCTGTTTGAGAAAAGTGAATTTGAAATTCATGGAGAAGAAAAAGAGAGAAGTTCAGAAAATAATATTTATCAACCAACATGGGTTCCTATTTCTGAAATTCAACATATAGAGTTAGTTCCTGAAGAGTTGAAAAAATCGATAGTAGAAATGTAGAAAGAGTGGTCAATATGCTAACTAACAGTTCTTGAATAGATGGAAAGCCAACGTTTTGGGTGCACTTCACTTCAACGTTGGCTTTTTCTATACGGTGATTCAAAAACTGATTGAAGTTTCAAATTATCTTTAAGATGTCTTTTCTTTTAAAGTCTTTGTCCGTTTTCTTGGCGTTTTTTTCTTTGTCTTTTTCAATGATGCTTGGAGTGCGCTCATTAGATCTGTCACGTTATCAGGGAGTTCTTTTTCTACATTATTAGCTGTAACTGTGTTTTCGGCTTTTTTCTCTTCGATTAAGTCTAAGAGAGCAGTTCTATAATCATCTGTATATTTATCCGGATCAAATGTTGTGGTTAGTTGATCAACGAGCATCAATGCCGTTTCAAGTTCTTTTTCCACAACTATTTGTTCGGAAGGTATATTTGGTACATCGCTAATGCTTCGGACTTCATCTGGATAATGGATGGTTTCCATTACTAAAGTATTTTTATAAACACGTAGGGCAGCTAATTGTTCTTTTGAGCGAATAATAATCTTAGCTACGCCAATTTTCCCGGAATCCTCTAGTGTCTTACGTAGAAGCGTATAGGCTTTTGAACCTGTTGCATCTGGAGAGATATAATAGCTTCTTTCAAAATAGATGGGATCGATTTCTTCTAGTTTAACAAAATCGATAATTTCAACAGCTTTATCTTCATTTTCTTTCCTCAAATTTTCTAAGTCCTCTGCATCTAATACGACAAATTTGTTTTTTGTATACTCGTAAGCTTTAACGATATCCGCTTCTTCCACTTCTTTGCCGCAACTTTCACATACCTTTTTATAACTAATAGGTGTATGGCATTCTTTATGCAGTTGACGTAACTTTACATCCTTATTTTCAGTAGCAGCATGTAATTTAATCGGAATGTTGACTAAACCAAAGCTGATACTACCTTTCCAAACTGTATGCATATTTTCACTCACCTTCTTTTCCTTATTATTGAAGACATTAGTTGTTTTTATGTATTAGATATTCGAATTGTTCAAAAGCTATTAAAAAAGCGTGAAGGTTGGATGGATGTTGAAACCGATGTTATTAACTCAATCAGATGAAATACCTAGTGGAGAGGATTGGATCTATGAAACAAAATATGATGGATTTCGCTGTATATTAGAATGGGTAGATGAACCTGTTTTAATCAGTCGAAATGGAAAAAATTTAAATCCTCACTTTCCAGAAATACTAGATTATTTACAAGAAATAAAAGATCAAATAAGTTCTTATTTGCCACTAAAAGTAGACGGAGAATTAGTATCCTTATCCAATAATTTCAAAAGTCAATTTTCAGTCGTGCAACTTCGTGGGAGATTGAAAAGTCAAAATTCCATTAATAAAAACGCTCATCAATTTCCGTGTCATTACGTCGTGTTTGATCTTCTAGAACGAAAAGGGGAGGATGTAACAAATTTAGAATTGATAGAAAGAAAGGAATTATTAAAGGAATTATGTGGGAGTGTGAACATCCCAACTTCTATTAATTATGAAGACAAAAGACGAGTTCAACTGATTGATGATTTTTTGGATGCCAGTAAGTTGTGGACAATTATAAAGATTCATAACGGAGAAGGTCTTATAGCGAAAAAAAGAAAAAGTACTTGGATGAGTGGTACTAGAACGACCAATTGGTTAAAAATAAAAAATTGGTTTTACGTAACAGTTATAGTAACCAAATTTGATAAGAAGAATGGCTACTTTACTGGAGCCGTATATCAGGATGATGCTCTTGTTGAAGTTGTTTTATTTCGTCATGGTTTAAAAGAAGAAGAGTTCAATGTATTAAAGAAGTTATTTGAAGACAGTGGGACTAAGTTAAAGAACGAAGTATGGGAGTTAGCGCCATCTTTTTGTGTAGAAATTGCTTGTATTGATTTTCTTGGGGGAATGTTGAGGGAACCAAGATTTCATACATTTAAACTTAATGTTGAACCAGAAGAATGTACTTGGGAAAAGATGCTACATCAACTTAAACCGATACCTGAATCTGTTCAAATTACGCATCCTGATAAGCCCATTTTCCAATCTATAGGGATAGTTAAAGAAGATTATCTTTATTATTTACAAAGTGTAGCGCCATTAATGTTATCCTTTCTTCGTAATAGACCATTAACACTTATTCGTTATCCGCATGGTGTACCCGGTGAGAGCTTTTACCAAAAGAGTAGTCCGGAAAAAGTGCCTGATTTTGTTTCTACAGCATTTGTAGATGATACGCACTTTATCCTTTGCAACAATATTGAAACACTTTTATGGTTGGGCAATCAGTTGGCTATCGAGTTTCATATCCCGTTCCAACCTATTCAGACGGTTTATCCTACGGAAATTGTGTTTGATCTAGATCCACCTTCAGTTGATGAATTTTCTTTAGCAGTTGAAGCAGCTCTTCAACTAAAAGCTATTTTTGATCAGTTTGAGTTAAAGTCGTTTATCAAAACATCAGGCGGTAAAGGTATGCAAATTTATATTCCAATACCAAAAGATACCTTTTCATATGAACAGACAGGATTATTCACAAAATTTGTATGTGATTTTTTGGTCGAACAAAATCCAAAATGGTTTACTATCGAGCGCTTAAAAAAGAATCGTCATAACAAGCTTTACTTAGACTATGTTCAACATCGTGAAGGAAAGACAATCGTTGCACCCTACTCACCGAGGGGAAATGCTCAGGGACTAATTGCAACACCTTTACATTGGGATGAAGTGAACCGTTCGCTAAAACCTCAAATATTTTCAATCCCAAATGTTCTAGCACGTATTAAGGAACAGGGGAATCCATTCCTTCCATTTAGAGACGTAGTTGTAGAAAATGAGCAATCGCTAAATAAAGTACTTCAGCAATTACAGCATTAATTGAAATAAAAAAAGAGCATTCCGGTAATGGAGTGCTCCTTTTTTAGTAAGTGTTAGATGAATTTAGCAATTTTATCTAATGGTAAACGAGAAGTACCATATGCAGGTGCAACTGCTTTACCAATTGCAATAAGTAAAACTGGTTTTATATGATTTGGCAATTCGAATTTTTCAGCAAATGCTTTTTTGTTAAAACCACCCATTGGAACTGTATCATATCCCATATCTCTTGCAAGAAGCATAATTTGCATAGAGATTAAGCCAGCATCAAAAGTAGCGATGTTTGTTAAAATTTCTTCTGGAAGATTTGAATATAATTTTAATGAGTTTTCAATCATCATATTTTTTATATTTTCATCCATATAACCTAATTCGAAATTCTTATTGTAAATTTCTTCAGTATTGTTGTACATTTCGATATCGCCCAAAACAGCAATAATTGCTGAGGCAGTTTCTACTTGTTCTTGGTTATTTGAAATTTTGCGTAGCTCTTTTTTTACTTGATCGTCTTGAATAACTAGAAAACGCCAAGGTTGTAGGTTACTTGATGATGGTGCAGTTGCGGCTTCTGTTAAAAGTTCCTCTAATTGAGATTGTGGAATTTTGAATTGAGGATCATATTTACGTACGGATTTTCTTTCGTGCATTACTTTATTTAAAGTACTTTGTGTTAGTGTCATTTTTTACGCTCCTTAATCTATCATGTTGAGATTCTACTATACGACATTCCCTTTTAAAATCCAAGTAAGTTGCTCAAACTAATATAAATTAGAATTGTTTATATAGAAAGTGAATTTTTGAAATAATAAAAAGCATAATCACTTAAAATTATGCTTGAATGTATGAATGAGTTTAGGATGAAAATCTATTGGAATTCTAAAATTTCAATATGATTTCCAAAAGGATCTTGAATTACATTGAAAATACCTGGAGGACATTTTTGTGGTTCTTTAAACAATAATTCAATGCCTCTTTCTTGCAATTCCTTCATATCAGCGGGTAAATCGTTTGAGCGGATTCCTAAAACCGTTTGGGCATTTTCAAAATAATTGAGTGTATTTTCTTTTTCTGCTTTTTCTAGAATGATGGAGTGACCATCAAAACTCAATTCTACAATATTCTCACCATAATTTTTTTCTAAGTTAAAGCCTAATCCATCACAATAAAATTTAACTGCCTTTTCTACATCATTTACTTTGATAGAAATCATGCAAAGTGATAGTTCCATGTTTCAACACTCCTTTTTAATAGTCGCTATGTGTAAATTTCTCTAATGATATTTCAAATACCTTTAATCATACAAAATTCTATTTTAAGAATTTTGTGTTGCAAAAAAATAAATATATAATATGTAATAAAATGTAACTAATTTAATTATTATCCGTCTTAATAAAGGGGAGGTGTAAAGGATGAATGTAAAAGGGTACCTATTCATTCTTATTTGCTGTTTAAGTTTAGTTGCTTGTAATACTGAAAAAAATTCATCAGAAGTTGTAAAGAGCGTTGAAATTCAGGAAACAATTGATTTTTCGAAAGTAAAACCTAATTCTCTAAAGACTATTTCAAATGATGAACAAATCCACATTATTCAAAATGCATTGAACAGAGCTAAAAAAATAGAAGGAATCGTAGATATTGGTTCTCCACAATATAAGATTAAGTTAAAGGATACGGAATATTTCTTGTGGATGAATAGTGATGATACGGCAACGATTATGAATATAAAAGATACTAATACTATCTATAAAATTGATTCGGCTAAAAAGTTAAGAGAAGTAATTGAAAACCTTTAAGACGTACTTCTATATTGCAATTAGAAGCTAGTGTTAATTTTTATCCTTCTGAAAATTTTTTATCATAAATCTTCTATCAATTAAATAATCTAATACTAGATTTAAATTTAGTAGGAGGGGAGTAAATTGGTAGAAGAACGACAAACAAAAGATACAGCTACAGTAGTTATGGATGAAATTGTAAGTAAAATTCAACAATTTGATGAAGACTCTATTCAATCATTCGACCGCCAAAGATTTTTGGCTCAAAAAAGACAAATACTAGTGAATGCTTATGGCAAAACGAGTAGTGGCATGACTCAACTGATTATGAATGATATGATCAATGAAATCGATCAAGAAATTGCTCACCTCGATGAAAATACTCGTTTATGTAATCAACACAAAGACTATTATATCGAAATTTTGAGAGTTGTGAGAGAATCGGTTGAAGAGTTAAAATTAGTGAAATAATTATGTTAGGGTTATCCCATAAGAAAAAAACTTCAGGGATAGCCCTTTCTTTCTATAATAAATGTCTGCTCTATATCGCAGTAATTTCATTTTTAAATTATAAAAATACATAAAAAGGCAACATAAAGGAAAAAGTAATACGAAGATTATAAACGAAAGGTGAGGCAATTGGGATTTACGGAATTTTTGACTATTATTTTAATCGTACTGAAATTAGTAGGTGTTCTCAATTGGTCTTGGTGGTTAGTACTAATTGTAGAAATAGTGGCTATTAGTATATATATTATTGTCTGGATGGTTTGGTTGTTCTATTACGTAAAGCTTAAACAAGAAAAAAATACTTAAATGGCTTCAATCTTTTGTTTCTTCAATTGTAAGTAAGATTAATCTGTATATGAAATATATACCTAGATATCCACCAGTGGCTAAGAAAAATGGATTTAAGAAAATAGCATGGATGGTAGTCATAAATACGGCATTTTCTTTAATAATTTGATAAATAGAAGTCGAAGCAATATCACCAAAAATAACAATAGCTATTAAAGCAAGTATATTAAAAATGAAACGGAAAGTTTTTATTTTTAATTGTAGGAAGAACATAACAAGTGGTAAGACAATGCTGGAAATAATAAGTAATACTTTCATAAGAACTAGCTCCTATCAGAAAAAAGTTGTTAAAACAATTTATTTCCTTTCTAGAAGTAGTTTATACGAAAATAGTACGGGATTTTAAACATTGTTTTTAGATTTAGCAATGACAGAAATATTACAGCAGACCCATTATAGGTTAGATAGATCTGCTGAATTTACTAATTAATCATTGCTAAACCGAAAGTTAACATTGAAAGGACCATAATGGCTGCCATCAATATTACAACAATTTTCTGGATTTTCTTATTGCTCATTCTCGTTCTCTCCTTTTTTTCTTTAAAAATATTTTATCAAATATATTTTATTTAACAAGTACTAGAGTTTTCTGAAAAATTTATGTACAATTGTGTTATACAACATAGAAGGAGTTGGGGGACTAATGGAGAATGTTGATCATATTGGTATAGCGGTCAAGGACTTAGATGAACGCGTTACATATTATACAAATGTGTTAGGTATGAAGCTAATCAATGTAGAAGAAGTAGAGTCTGAGAAAGTAAAAGTTGCATTTATCGATGCGGGAAACACACATATTGAACTGTTAGAACCACTCACAAAAGAAAGCGCTATCTATAAATATTTGGAAAAGCGTGGTGAAGGCATCCATCATATAGCACTAGCCGTTACTGATATAGAACAAGAAATGGCTAGAATGCGTGAAGAAGGAGCTCGCCTGTTATCTGAAGAACCTAAAATTGGAGCGGGTGGAGCAAAGGTTGTTTTCATTCACCCTAAATCATCATATGGAGTACTTTACGAATTAGTAGATAGAAGTCAAACAAAGGAGTAATCAGTTAAATGGATATGTACGATAAAATCAATGAATTGTATGATCGTAAAAGTGAAATCAAACTTGGCGGTGGTGAAGCCAGAATCGAAAAGCAACATAACAAAGGTAAATTGACAGCTCGTGAACGTATCGACTTATTACTAGACGAAGGAACTTTCGTTGAGATCAATCCTTTCGTAAAACACCGTACAGTAGATTTTGGTATGGATAAGAAAGAGGGACCTGGTGATGGGGTTGTTACTGGTTATGGTAAAGTAAATGGTCGTCCTGTCTACCTATTCTCACAAGACTTTACAGTGTTCGGTGGTGCACTTGGGGAAATGCACGCTCAGAAAATTGCGAATGTTATGGATTTAGCAGCTAAAAACGGAGCTCCATTTATTGGTATTAATGATTCAGGTGGCGCTCGTATTCAAGAAGGCGTATTATCTCTTGACGGCTACGGTCACATTTTCTATAGAAACTCCATCTATTCGGGTGTAATTCCACAAATCTCTGTAATCATGGGACCATGTGCAGGTGGTGCTGTTTATTCTCCAGCAATCACTGACTTTATCCTAATGGTTGATAAAACATCACAAATGTTCATCACTGGACCAAAAGTTATCGAAACAGTTACAGGTGAAAAAATTTCATCTGAAGGTCTTGGTGGTGCAAAAGTTCACAACTCTGTAAGTGGTAATGCACATTTCCGTGCAGCAGATGAAGAAACAGCAATTGAACAAATCAAACAATTGCTTAGCTACTTACCACAAAACAATACGGAAAAAGCTCCAGTTGTGAAAGTTGAAAAAGAAGAAGATGACAACTTCCGTTCTGAATTATTGGATCTTGTACCTGTCGACCAAACAAAAGCATATGACGTACGTAAAGTTATTGAACAAGTAGTAGATAAAGATTCCTTTATGGAAGTTCAAAAAGACTTTGCAAAAAATATTGTCGTTGGTTTTGCACGAATTGACGGAGAATCAGTTGGTCTAGTTTGTAACCAACCAAAAGTACTTGCTGGCGGTTTAGATATCAATTCTTCTGATAAACTTGCTCGCTTTGTTCGTACTTGTGATTCTTTCAACGTACCGATTATTACTTTCGAAGACGTTTCAGGCTTCTTCCCAGGTGTTAAACAAGAACACGGCGGAATCATCCGTCACGGTGCAAAAATCCTATTTGCTTATTCAGAAGCAACTGTTCCGAAAATTACAGTTATTCTTCGTAAAGCTTATGGCGGTGCGTATGTTGCTCTTAACTCTAAATCTATTGGGGCAGATATGGTATATGCATGGCCAAACGCTGAAATCGCAGTAATGGGTGCATCTGGTGCAGCAAATATCATCCATGCAGGTGAAATTGCAAAATCAGCAGATCCTGAGGCTACACGTGCTCAAAAAATTGAAGAATATAAAGAAAAATTTGCAAATCCATATGTTGCAGCATCTCACGGCTTAGTAGACGATGTCATCGATCCTCGAGAAACTCGTATCAAACTAATGCAATCACTTGAAATGCTACGTACGAAAAAAGAATCAAGACCTTATAAAAAACACGGGAATATTCCTTTGTAAGGTAAAAGTACAAAACGCCTCAGGTCATGAGGCGTTTTTCTTTTGGAATCATATAGGTCATATTCACGAATATTTTGGTCCAATCCACGGGAAATAGGATCCAATCCACGGGAAATTAAGAGTAATCCACGTAGTTTCGGACTCAATCCACGCAAAAACAAACTGAATCCACGTTCCGGACAATTCAAGTCTTAAAAAGATACTCCCAAAAATAAACTCAATAAATAAGTACCCAAAATTCAATTTTTCCTGACAATTTAAGTCACTTAAAAGCAACTTCAAAAACAACTCAATCCTCAATAAATAAGCCCCCAAAAGTCAACTCGTTCGGACCATTTAAGACTCTAAGATATCCTTAAAAGTGTGAAAAAATTACAAACTTCAATATATAAAGCAACAGATAGATGATTTCTTAGCTTTTTGTGATAAAATTGTGAAGGAATAAGGTAGCAATACTACCATATATAAAGGAGTCTTGAATGATGCCAAGTCGTATCGTAGAAGAGTTTTTAGAATTAGTACAAATTGATTCAGAAACTTATCATGAAGAAAAAATTTCACCTGTATTAAAAAGTAAATTAGAAGCATTAGGTTTCGACGTTTATGAAGATGATGCAGCTAGCCGTAACGGTCATGCATCTGGTAACTTAATCGCCACACTTAAAGGTACATTAAAAGATGTTCAACCAATTTACTTTACATCTCATATGGATACAGTAGTACCAGGTGTAGGTATTAAACCGATTATTAAAGAAGACGGATATATTTACTCAGATGGCACAACAATCCTTGGCTCTGATGACAAAGCAGGACTTGCAGGATTATTAGAACTAGCTAAACGATTAAAAGAAGAAAAAATCGAACATGGCGATATTCAATATGTGATTACTGCTGGTGAAGAATCAGGTCTTGAAGGTGCAAAAGAATTAGACCATGAAAAAGTATATGCAAAATATGGATTTGCTGTCGATTCAGATGGTAAAGTCGGCGAAATCGTAACAGCTGCACCTTTCCAAACAAAAATTTTCACAACAATCAAAGGTAAAACTGCACATGCAGGAGTAGAACCTGAAAAAGGAATTTCAGCAATCACAATCGCTGCAAAAGCAGTAGCACGCATGAAATTGGGACGCATTGACTCTGAAACAACTGCCAATATTGGTCGTTTTGAAGGCGGTAAAGCAACAAATATCGTATGTGATGAAGTTTCTGTTTTATCTGAATGTCGCTCATTGAACGAAGCAAAACTTGTTGCTCAAGAAAAACATATGAAAGAAGCTTTTGAATCTGCAGCGAAAGAAATGGGCGGAGAAGCAGAAGTTGAAGTAAAACGTATGTATCCTGGTTTCCACTTTGGCCCAGATGATTTAGTCGTTAAAGTTGCACAAGAAGCAGCAAAAAATATCAGCCGTGAACCAAAATTAGTACAATCTGGTGGCGGTAGTGATGCAAACGTAATCGCTGGATATGGTATCCCAACAGTTAACTTGGCAGTAGGTTATGAAAAAATCCACACAACAGAAGAACGAATTCCTGTTGAAGAATTAGAAAAATTAGCCGATTTATTAGTTGAGATTGTAAAATGCTCAGCTAAAGTAAAATAATTTTATCTATGAAGAGAGTGTGAATTTATGCCAAGTACGAAAGTTGTTGTTTTTAGAAGCGGACAAGAGGAATATGCAGTTCCTGTTGAAAAAGTAGTATCAATTGAAAAATTTGAAAAAGTAAACCGAATTCCACATATGCCTGATTATGTATTAGGTTTAATTAAAGTTCGTAACGAACTACTACCAATTCTTGATTTTGAACAAATTTTATATAATCGCAAAGCCAATTCATCGGATGCTAAAATCATTATTCTTCAAACTGAAGACTTTGTATATGGACTTTTAGTCTTGGAAGCAAAAGAGATTTTAGATATAGAAGAAGATAAGCTTAAACAAATTGGACTTGTAAATTATGCAAAAACACAATATTTTAGTGCAGTGGCTAATTTAGAGAATCGAATGATTACAATTGTATCACCTGATGTATTAGTGAATACATTAGATGGTATTAAGGAATTGAAAGAATACATGAATTCTCTAACTGAAGAAGAACTGCAAGCAATGGTATAAAATTCAAATCAAAAATAGAGCGTATTAGAGAACATCTCTAATACGCTTGTTTTTTGAGCAATTGTAAGTCAATTTGCTATATGGTAGATGTTTTGGCATCCAACTTTAATTGAGTGAATTTTTTTCCAAATAACAGTAAGCAGAGAGAGAAAAAAACAACGCTACTAGCAAAAATGAGTGCACTATTATAGGTTCCATAATATGTAGTTAGTTTCCCAGCAATAAGTGGGCCAATGATTTGACCGAAAGCATAATAGGTAGTTAAGGTGGAAACGACGGTTGCACTTTTTGTTGGAAATAGCTCTCTGCAATAGGAAGTTGTTAAAACAACAATACCAACAAAAGTAACACCAAAAAGGAGAGCTGAGCACATTACACCGATGACCGATTGTGAAAGAACGGGCAACAGCATTCCAATGACTTGAAGAATATAAGCAATCGCTAGAATGAGTATTGGTTTGAACTTAGTCATTAAAATCCCCCATATAGGTGCGGAAGGAATAGCACCTATCCCAACAAATACCCAAGCGTAACTTGCATACTTGTGCAAACTTGGTATTTCGTTGATCATATCGACTAAAAAGGTCCCTGTAATAATATAGCCAAGTCCCTCTAGTCCGTACGCAAAGATCATCCATGGCATAAAGCCAGACCAAATTTTTTCAGACTTCACTGTATTGCTTTGTGGTAATGTAGGATTTTCTAATTTTCTCCATAAAAAATGATTGATACATATAAACAAACCAGATAATATACCGAGTCCTATAAAAGCACCTTGCCAAGCGAAGAATTGTTGTAGGTAGGGTACTAAAATGCCTGAAAGAGCGATGCCAATACCAATTCCACTAAACACATAACCAGACCATTTTGTTAAAAAATGTTGCGCTAAATAATCGAGAAGTATACTAGATGTTAAAACGAAGATGAGGCCCCCGGTAATACCATTGATTAAACGTAAAAACAGCCAAACAAAGAAATGATCAATAACGCCCATAGCGATGATTGAAAGTACACATAACCAAGCGTTCATCACAAGTTTGCCTTTTCTGTTTTTAATAAACCCTGCCCATAAAGCACCGATAAAATAGCCAATATAATTTGCCGAAGCCAACCAACTACCCTTTTCAACCGACATTCCTTCAGCTTCTCGCATAAAAGGTAAAATAGGAGTAAACGAAAATCGCCCAATTCCCATTGCAACAGCCAAAAATAAAATCGCCCCAATAATTACACCCATATGCTGTCGATTCAATAAATCACCCCACTTATAAGTAAAAAAATGACATTAACGAATAAAAATAGTATAACTTATTGGACGATATTGGTAAATGACGAATTGGAAATTCTAATACTAGTTCGGATAAAAAGGTCATATTTGCAGTTAAAGCATCAGAAAAGGGGGACAAACTAAATATTAATCGAGTTTGTCCCCCAGTATTAAATATACTAAATAACTTTATAAATCTAGAAAGAGATTCAGAACTAAACAATCTCTTTGGTGATTTGTAAATCAGCAACAAATTCCACTTGGTCGTAATCAAAATATTCTTGAAGAATTTTTTTCTGATCATCTTTAAATAACTCATCAGCAATCCCTTTTACAAGCTTTGGAACTGCGAATCGCAATCCTGATAATGCTGAAGCGGACACGCCATTACTGATAAGTGCAGAATAATTAAATGCAAATATCCCATATAAAGCAGATACACCTTCAGGACAATTAGCCACAAAAGAAAATTCAGGTGTTAAATAAGGATGCAGATCAATAAGTTTATTTGCAATATCCGGATGTGCTTTATAGATATCGCCCCAACGTGTGATATAAGGTTCTACTATTTTAAGTTCTGGCCGTAAAGCAGGATCTGTTACAAGTCCAGTACTAATTATTAAATAGTCGAATATAAATTCTTGATGGGGTGTTTTTACGATGATTCCTTCTTTTGAATCTTGGACTTCTAGCCACGGCGAGCCTAAATGCAGATGAAATCCTTCCTTTGAACTTGCTCGTGTAAAAGTATCGTTTGTAGGTGGTTGATTGAATTTGAAAAAATGAGACATGACAGCATATTTGTCGTGATCGGATAGTGTATGAAAGCGACTAATAATGCCAGAGCTTTCTAATTTCCGCATAGGGTTTATACGTGGGAGTTCTTTTCTACGGGCAAAGACATGAGCTTCACGAATTCCTGATGCTAAGGCAAAATTGGCATTATCAAAAGCAGAAGCTCCTCCGCCTAATATGCCGACTTTTTTACCTTTTAAAGAAGAAAAATCAATAGTTTCAGAAGTATGGGCATAACGAGACTTTGGTAAATTATCTTTGATTAATGCAGGGGTATGCCATTCACCGCCTCCTTGAATGCCTGTTGCAAGCACCACTTTTCTTGCGAGAATGGAAGAATAGGTACTCGCTTTTTTAACTGAAATTCGATTAAGCTCTTTATCAATCGGTTCGATTAAAGTGACACGTACATTATTTTCGACGGGTAATGAGAGGATTTCACGATACCATTTCAAATAATTCATCCAGTCAGTTCTTGGTATTTTATCAATCTTGTCAAAACCTTCTATACCGTATTGTGCGGTCCACCATGATTGAAAGGATAGTGATGGAACGCCAAGCTCGATAGAAGGGAGGTCTTTTGGTGTACGCAATGTCCTCATGCGAGCATATGTTATCCATGGGCCTTCAAACCCTTTCTTATTTTCATCTAAAATAAGAATATTTGTAATGCCTTCCTTTAGAAGTCCGAATGCTGCACTTAAACCACTTTGACCACCACCGATAATAACAACATCATATACATGGTCACCGTTATAAGATCGTGGTTTCACCCAAGTAGGTTGAGCGTATCCAATGTACGAAAGATCTACTAATACTTGTTTATTTAAAGCTTCTAGGCTCATCTAAACCAATCCTTTCCATTTTAAAATAGAAATCTAGTTAAAATATCAAAGTTCTTATTTAACTTCCCCTGTATACTTGATAGCTCCAAGGCGTTACTAGTAACGGCACGTGATAATGACTGTCCTTTTCAATCGTAAATCGTACTGGTATTGTAGATAAGAAAGGAGAAACCGGTAGAGGAACCCCTTTTGACTGAAAATAAGTATCGATATGAAAGACGAATTCATATGTACCTCGCTCGAAAGGTTTGTTGATAGTGGGGGTACATCTCCCGGATTCGTCTGTTTCGACTGTTAAAAGGAATTGATGATTGAAATATACATCTACTTGCACATTTTGGGCGGGTTTCCCATGATATAAATCTAGAACATGTGTTGAAAGTGAAGTCATTGGTTTTCTCCTTATTCAGTAATTTTGATTGGATTCATTTTTTCGATTAATTGAACGAATCTCAATTCAGCGATTCGATTAATTTCTTTTAAAGCAGTTTTAAATTCTTCATCGTAGCTGTTTGCTAGTCGTAATTTCATCATTTGTAAAATTTCTGATTTCGTGTGATCTGCAACTGCAATGATAAATGGAAAGTGAAACTTTTCTTGATAACTGTTATTACAAGTTAAGAATTCATGATACTCATCACTATTAAGTGCATTTAATCCTGCTTTTTGTTGCTCTTCAGTAGAGGTACTACTCATTTTTATTTTTTTCCCAAGCTCTGGATGTGCTCGGATTAAAGCTAATTTTTTTTCGAAAGGAGCATGGTCTAAAACTTGCTGCATTGTTTCTAAAATGTCACTTATTTGGTCAAATGGTCTACTTACTACTGCTTCTTGAGGAATCCAGGGCGACGATTCGTAAATGTCTTGAAAGAGTTCTATAAACTTCTCTTCTGAAGAATGATTAATCATCTCTAAAGGTTGCTTCATTTAGTTTCCTCCTTGTGATGCAAGTGAAATATCTTTACTGGTTTCAACTGATTTTTCTTTATGAGATAAAAGGAGATTTAATAGCATAGCTGCTAAACTACCTGTGATGATTCCATCACCAAATAGAGTTTTGATAAAGGATGGTAAGCTTGAGAATAATTCAGGAACAACAGTGGTACCTAGTCCTAAAGAGATGGAAATAGCAATGATTAATAAATTGTTTTGGTTTGTAAAATCTACAGTGGTTAGCATTTTAATACCAGATGATACAATCATTCCGAACATGACAACTGTTGCTCCACCTAAAACAGCAGTAGGTATTAATGTAGCAAGTGCAGCAATTTTAGGGACAAGTCCAAGTAGAACTAATATTAAACCAGCTGCAATTGTAACTTTGCGGTTTCTTACACCAGACATTTGGACAAGACCGACGTTTTGTGCAAATGTACTATAAGGGAAAGCATTGAAAATTCCACCAAGCATAAAGGCAAGCCCTTCTGCACGATAACCTTTTTCGAAATCTTGTGGTGTCAGTTTTTTATTTGTAATATCACCAAGAGCTAAAAAGGCGCCTGTTGACTCAATCATAATGACAATACCTACAATAAGCATTGTTATAATTGGAACGATATCAAATTGTGGAATTCCAAAGAAAAATGGCGTTGGGAAATGAGCCCAAGAAGCTTCTTTTACAGTAGTAAAATTTAATGGATTCATAAAACTAGAGATAACGGTACCGACGAAAATACCAACAAGAACAGCTATAGAACGCCAAAAACCTTTACCAAAGTACTGAATGATTAATATGATTCCTAAAGTAGCGATTGATAAGATTAGGTTTTGGGCAGAGCCGAAATGAGGGCTACTTGCACCTCCAGCCATATTCTTAACGCCTGTTGGAATTAGAGAAAGTCCAATGATCATAACTACTGTTCCTGTTACAACTGGGGGAAACAACTTGATGATATGGCTAAAGTATTTTGCGAATAGCACGATGACTAAGCCGGTAACAATAATAGCTCCATAAATAGATGTTATGCCATACTCTTTGCCAAGTGTGATCATCGGTGTAACTGAGACAAATGAAGTCCCTAAAACAACAGGTAATCCAATACCAAAGTATTTATTGCGCCACATTTGCAGTAAGGTAGCTAAACCACAAGTAGATAAGTCGATGGCAATTAAATAAGCAAGTTGTGTGGGAGATAAACCGAGTGCGCCTCCTACAATAATAGGTACTAGCATTGCACCTGCGTACATTGCTAAAACATGCTGTAATCCTAGTGAGACAGCTTTCGAATGACTGAGTTGGTTCTTCATAAAAATCCCTCCACTTTAAATGTTAAATTCTCTAACTTAAAACGTTAGCTTTCTTTACATGTTAAAAATAAAAGGCTGAAATGTCATTAGATACAATAGCTAAATATTAGCAATTATTTTAGATAAAGTAACTGAAGTTGAAACTAGATGAAGGGTTGAAGCTTTAAATCTTTTCGTATTCGTAAGGCGAGTCTTAGTTGAATGGTGACTTCGGAATCTTTTAAATCCTTTTGTAATAGCTGGCTGCATTTATCAAGTCGATAAATAACAGTATTTCGATGAACGAACAGTTTTTTAGCTGTTTCGGATATTTGGCAATGGCATTCCAAATATGCATAAAGTGTTTCGAGAAGAAGCGTTTGTTCTTCAGAGTCGAGATTAAGTAAAGGTTCAAATAATGTTTGGTAGAAGTCGATTAATTCATTTTGTGGGATGATTTGTAATAACTCGTTGATCCCTTTTTTTCTATAAAAATGAACACAAGTTTTTGTGCTTTGATGATTTGCGGGGATAGCGCTAAAAGCTTCTTTATATGCATGTTGTAAATCTATAAAAGATCTCGTTGGATTGCTAATACCGAAACTTAAATGAATATCTAAAAAGTAATGAATATATAATTCTAATTCTTCTAAAAATTCAGTTAAAAATAAAGATGAATTGACGGAATGATCCTGGATTTCAACCAGTAAGACTAAGTGATTGTGAATGATAAATGGGTAAATAGGTAATTGGATTTCCTTTATACTTTCTTCGCAAAACTGCTGAATGAGCTTAGAAAGAGTAAACGAATTAAAAGTGGAAATCGTTTGTTTCGTGCGTCCAACGATACACAAATAGGATTGATCGTTGCGTAAAGATAATTCCTCAGAGCATGCGTTAACATAAGAAGTTGTTTGTATGTTGCTATCTATAAATTCTTGCAATGTTTGATTGCGAATCGAACGTGCTTGTTGCTCCAATGCTTGTTCCTGCATAATCGCAAAAGATAGGACATTAATAGCTTGTTTTATAAACAAATGCTTTTGGAACTGTTCTTCTTTTATAAAACCCACGATAACTAAATAATAGTTTTTGTTCAAGTTTGTATGTACAGGATAAAAAGTATAGCTGCAATGATTGTCTAATATGGATATACTCCAATTTTGTTCGGGTAAAGTGGGATATTGCCCTCCTTTTTTAATGACTTCATGTAGGGAAGGGGGTAAATAAAAGTTATGCTTTGTTGTATATACAGGATGAAAAAAGTAGTTGATTAAGCTTACTTTTTGTTCGATGATGGCTGATAATTTTTGGAGTAATGGTAGGATTCCTCGGCCGCTTAATATCAAGTCTGTGAATTCATGATGAATGTCCATTGCTTCAGTTAGTAATGAAGCTTCATTTTGTAAAATTTTTTCTGTAATCAGGAAGTTGATCTCTCCAAGTGATAAATGTTCAGGTAATTGGATGAAAGCTAAGTTTAACTGGTTCGCAAGTTCTAATATGTCTTCAGGTATGGTGTGAAGAAAGCGGTTCTTTTTAATAGCGATTCCTGCGCAACCAGCTCGATGCATACTTTCTAGTAAATTATGAAAATACGTTTCATTGTTTTTTAGATGATAAGCTGTTGTGATGATCAATTGGTTAGGGAGTAAGTATTGCATTATGTCGGGTGCGTCCATCATCGTAACAGTTTTTATCCGACGGCTTATACCGTTTTCTCCGGCGATAAGTGTAATCGGTGATAATTCTTTTAAATTTAATAATTCCACTACATTCACACTAGACTCCTCCTCTTGTTAAATGTATGCTATGTTATAAAATCTAACATAAATAAGTTAACTTTTCAAACATATTTTGGTTAATTTATCTAAAAATTCATACATCTTTCTACAAATACGTCAATGAACTATACCACTTCTTTTTTTAAAATAAGGATATAGCAGAAAGAAAGGTGGGACATAAATGCTTAATCTTTGTTCATCAGAGAAATATAAAAATGTCCAACATTACCTAGATTGGTTAGCTACTTTTGGCGAGACAGCAGATGGTGGTGTGACAAGGCTACTATACACAGAGGAATGGCAGGCAGCACAGCATGCGCTTAAAGAGGAAATGCGAGAAATAGGTATGGATCCTTATTTTGATAAAGTAGGCAATTTGTATGGTCGTATAGAAGGATTCCAAGAAGAAAAGCAAGTCATTTTAACAGGCTCGCATATTGATACGGTTGTAAATGGTGGAAAGTATGATGGTGCTTATGGTGTTATAGCGAGTCTTTTAGCTGCGAAAATGTTGTTCGAGCAATATGGTCGCCCACGAAAAACAATAGAAGTTGTATCTTTATGTGAAGAAGAAGGAAGTAGATTTCCACTTACATATTGGGGATCAAAGAATATTACGGGTGAATATTCTTTAGAAGATATAAAACAACTAGAAGATCAAAATGGAATATTATTTCAAGATGCCATGGGAAAAGCAGGTTTTCCGATTGCAGCTTATAAAGGTGATAAGAGGAGTGATATTGAACACTTTATAGAGGTTCATATTGAACAAGGTGCTATTTTAGAAAAGAATAATATTGATATCGGTTTCGTTACACATATTGTTGGACAACATCGTTATACGATTCAATTTATGGGTGAAAGTAACCATGCAGGAACTACCCCTATGGAAGAAAGAAAAGATCCGATGGTTTTTGCAGCTAATTGCATTGATGCCCTAACCAAAATAGCAAAAGAGGAATACCCAGGGCTTAGGGCAACAGTTGGTAGCATAAATGCTGAGCCAAATGTTTCAAATGTTGTCGCTAAGACGGTATCTATTACTTTAGATATTCGTCATCATCAAGAAGGTATTTTAAAAAAATATAGCGATGAAATCTTACAAATGATTACAGAAAAGGCGAATGACAGTGGAATTATCTGTAAGGCCGAAAAATGGGCGGACAGTCTGCCTGTAGCTTTAGATACATCACTACACAGTACGATGGAAAAAATAGCGAAAAACAATGGACTTAAAAGTGTACAAATGGTCAGTGGAGCAGGACATGATTCGCAAATTTTAGGAGCCCACTATCCAACTACGTTATTTTTTGTCCCTAGTCAAAAAGGAATTAGTCATTCGCCACTAGAATTTACCAAAGTTCAAGATTTAGAGCATGGCATATTACTCTTAAAAGAAGTGCTTTATAAATTAGCTTATGAAGGAGTGCAATGATATGAATTATCGCCAATTACAAACACCTATCCGTACCATTATGACCCCTGGTCCAGTAGAAGTGGACCCTAGAGTTCTGCAAGCAATGTCAACACCAATTCTCGGTCAATTTGATCCGGCTTTTACAGAGATTATGAACGAAGTAATGGATATGTTACGTATGATATTCCAGACAAAAAATAAATGGGCATTTCCAATTGATGGTACATCTCGAGCTGGTACAGAAGCATTATTATGTAGTGTGATAGAGCCTGGAGATCGAGTGCTTGTCCCCATTTTCGGGCGCTTTGGGCATTTGTTAGTTGAAATTTGTGAACGATGTGGTGCTGACGTATATACGATGGAAACAGCTTGGGGAACAGTATTTGAAGAAAAAGATATTATCGAAAAGATAAATGAAGTCCAACCAAAAGTTGTCGCAATTGTCCATGGTGAAACAAGTACAGGGTCTATGCAGCCATTAATTGAAGTCGGTAAAATCTGTCGCGGGCAAGATCGTCTATTGATCGTAGATGCAGTGGCTTCAATGGGTGGGGTTAATATTCCGGTGGATGATTGGCTTATTGATGGGATTATTGCCGGTACCCAAAAGTGTCTATCGATTCCTTCAGGTATGTCATTAATCACCTATAATGAAAGAATAGAAGAAATCATTCAACGTAGAAAAAAGGTAGAGTATGGAATTGCAACTGAAGAAGACAGTAAACAAAATGATACCAAAACGATTCAAAGTAATTATTTAGATTTGGCGATGCTACAAGATTACTGGAGTCCACGGCGATTAAATCATCATACAGAAGCTACCTCTATGATTTATGCGTTACGAGAAGGGTTGCGGCTAGTATTAGAAGAAGGAATATATGAACGATTTGGTCGTCATCAATATCACGAAAAAGCTTTAATAGAAGGTATTAAAGGGATGGGGTTAGAACTGTATGGTGATCCGGAATGTAAACTTCCAACAGTCACTTGTGTAAAGATACCAGATGGAGTAGATGGGGATTCAGTTCGCCAATTTATGTTAGAGCAATTTGGTGTTGAAATCGCATCATCATTTGGTCCTCTTCAAGGGGAAATTTGGAGAATTGGAACGATGGGGTATAGTTGTCGAAAAGAAAATATCTTAAAAGTATTACAAGCACTTGAAGCAGCTTTAATCCGTCATGGCTACGAGCCAAATCGTGGGCAAGCAGTAGAAGCCTCATTGGACTTTTACGAAGCTCCAAAATTTGCAAAGAAATCAGGTGTTACACAATGATTATTTTTTCTGGAGCAGAAGTAGTTGAGCCTCATCAAGTAACAAAGTGTGATGTTGCTATTGATGGTCAAAAAATTATCGCAATTGCGCCACATATTGAAGATGTGAATGCTACGCGAATAGATGTATCGGGAAAAATCATTTTACCAGGTGTAGTAGATGCACATGTTCATCTAAACGAACCAGGAAATGAAGAATGGGAAGGCTTTAAAAGAGGTTCTACTATGCTTGCAGCAGGAGGTGTAACTACTTTCTTTGATATGCCATTAAATAGTAATCCACCAACGATTAATGTGTCAGCATTAGAACTCAAAAAACAATTGGCAGAACAAAAGTCTAATATCGATTATCGATTTTGGGGAGGATTAGTACCAACGAATATTCCTCTATTACAATCATTAGCTGATAATGGTGTAATTGGTTTCAAAGCATTCTTGTCTAATTCCGGTTTTCAGCCATTTTCATCAGTAGATGATCAGGCATTACTACAAGGAATGTTTGAAATAGCAAAGTTAGGAAAAATATTAGCCCTCCATGCAGAAAGTGATACCATTACTTCATGTTTGGCAGAGCAAAAGCTTGAAAAAGGTACTGTTACTGCCAAAGATTATTGTGAATCACGTCCAATTGTAGCAGAAGTAGATGCAGTGCAACGGGCATTACATTATGCTGAAATTACTGGATGTGCCCTTCATTTTGTTCATATTAGTACACCTCAGGCCGTGGAGATTATTCATGAATACAAACAAAAAGGTTTAGATGTAACGCTAGAAACATGTCCTCATTATTTACTTTTTAACGACACAGCTTTCGATTCTCATCAAGTTTATGCGAAATGTGCACCTCCATTACGCTCAGAATCTATTCGTAAAGAACTGATTGTGAAATTGTTGGAAGGGAAAATCGATTATATTGCATCCGATCACTCACCATGCCCAAAAGAATTGAAGGAACTAACACCTCCGAATTATTTCAAATCTTGGGGTGGTATTAATGGTGGACAATTTACACTTCTTTCAATTTTACAAATTGCAGAGGAATATCAATTACCACTAACGGATGTGGCTCGATGGACAGCACAAGCACCTGCACAGCGCTTTGAATTAGGTGGAAAGGGAGAAATCGCAGTGGGGATGGATGCTGATTTTGTTATTTTTGAAAAAAATCCGTTTAAAGTAGATGAAAAGATGATTTATGCAAAGCATAAAGGCACAATCTATAAAGATTTCAATTTTGACTATCAAATTATCAGCACATATTCAAGAGGGAAAGAAGTTTTTCAATCTAAAAATAGCCAAGTGGTTGGCGGTTAGGCCTTTAACCATTTGGCTATGAATTTAGCCTTAATTTACTTGTCTTCCCACTCATCGGCTAACATTCCATAAACAACATGATCGACAAAGTGATCGTAAAGCCATTCATTACTACGAAGGATTCCTTCTTGTACAAACCCTAGTCGTTCAGGAATACTTCTACTTTTTTTATTTCCAACTGCTGCTCGTATTTCAACTTTGTTTGATTGCAATTCATTAAAAGCATAGGTAGTTAAAGCTTTTGCAGCTTGAGTCATAATACCGTGACCTTGATAATCTCTACCTAACCAATACCCAATGTATGCAATACGATGTGTGCGATCAATTTTGTTGAAGCCAGTGATGCCGACGATATCACCCTTCCAAATAATTGCTAAATTTAATAATGTACCGGCTTTTCCACCGATTTGGCTAAATTTAATATACTCCAAAGAATCTTCTACAGATTTTGTACCATCAACCCAAGGCAACCATTCTCTCAAATATGGACGATCTTGATCTGTTAATGTAAATATCGCTTCTGCATCCTCAGGCTGAACTGGTAGTAATAATAGATCTTCAGAAATTTGTATCATATGTGAATACCACCTTTTGGAATATTCCTATTATTGTAATGGATGATACTGTAAGAAAGCAATAGTTATTTTCTATTTAAGATGTCTTATTCTTAAAAAGAAACTGTCTATTATGTGTTCATCTTATAGCAGAATAGACAGTAAAAAATGCTTTTCCTCATTTAAATGAAGAAAAGCATTTTTTCTTGTATACATAATTATTTGTGAGTCTGGAAGTGTTTAAAAGTTCCCCATCAACACTTCTTTCGTTAAGATCGTTTCTTCTAAACACTAAACAACCCTTTTTGAGTTTGTTTTAATTGTTCAGCTAATTCTTCAATTTTCTCAATGACTTCTAAGCGTTGTTGTTTTTGTTCTTCAAGAGCATCTTTTACTGTAGATTCTAAAAGGTTATTTGTTTGTACTACAGTATCTAAGATGGAATGACTCGGATTGCTGACTAATTCTTGTGATTTGTCAGTAATTTCTTGCACACTTGTTAACCATTTAGAAAATTGCTCGTATTGCTCGTTGCTAAATACTTCTTTTACGCTAGTTTGCACATTTTCTAGAATTTCTTTTGTTGCTTTTTTGGATTCTTCCTCGATTGTGTTAATCGTAGATACAGTTGATTCGATAAAGTCTTTTTGATAAGTGAATGATTGTAAAGCTTTTTCACCCACTTCAGTTTGAAATTGTTGCCAAGTTTTTAACCCATTTAACAATCCATCCCATACTAAATCTACGCTTTTTTCTGTTTGTTCTTTCACCATTTACGTTTCCTCCCTTTTCTTCGTGCATTTATAATGATTGCATTTCATTGCATATCATCCATTGGCCTTTCTTTTTTCGGTGAAGACTGATTGATGGGGAAGAAAGGATTGTATAAATCTAAAAAGTTATTTAACAATGTTTGATATTGACTTAGTGAACCTGCCCACATATCCAAATACTTTTCCCCAGCATCAGTTAAAGAATAAACTCGTTTAGCAGGTCCTTTTTCCGGAGTATCCCATTCCGATGATACTAAATTGTCTTTTTCAAGTTTACGAAGAAGACGATAAAAATTCCCCTGATTAATAGGAGTAAAGCCAAATTGAGTAATTTTCTCCATTAATTCATAACCGTGTGAATTCCATTCTCGTAAGTGTAATAGCATAAGTGGTATTAAAAGTTTTTGAGGTGTACCAAAAATTGAATCGCTTTTTTGATTTTTCCCTTCTCTTGTATCCATCACATTCACCTCCTCACTTCAGTACTACATATAAGTGTAATTTACACCTATATTTATACTTATGTTCTTTCGATAAAATAAATTCCTATTCTTTTTTAGTCATATTATTAAAAAACAAACCATAAGGTGTCTTCATAGGTGTTTGAAAAGGAGATGATTTCCAGTGGGTCAAAATACAACACTAGATCCTTTTAAGATTTGGAAGGAAGTGTACGAAAAAACAGAAAGTACATGGAGAGGTACAATTGAAAATTCACTTGGAACCGAACAATTTGCACAAGGGTTAGGACAAGTTCAAAACCAATACGTTCAATATCAAGAACTAGTCAAAACGTTAACTGAATCTTATTTGAAGCAAGCGAATATTCCTAGTATTGAAGAGCTTGCGAAAGTGGCATCTATGATTGTAAACGTAGATACCAAAATTGATAATCTAGACGATTTCATCTTTGAGCAAAAAGAAACAACCACCTTAGAAATAGCTCAAGTGAAACAAGATATTAAAAATGTTGAACAAAAACTAGATCAACTAATAGAACTACTAAAAAAATAAAGATTAGATGCTATACCTTACGATACTAAAAAAATGAGGAGTGATTTTGTATGTCAGCAATTGAATTAAAAGAACTAGGAAAAGTAAATTATGTGAAGCCATTAGCAAATAAGGTAGCAATCGTAACAGGTGCATCACGTGGAATTGGTGCTGAAATAGCTAAAGCTTTAGCAAAAAATGGTGCAACGGTTGTAGCAACGTATAGCTCATCTGAAGTAGAAATGCAAAAAATTATACAAGAAATCGAAGAACAAGGCGGTCAGGCAATTGCGGTGAAAGCAAATGTTAGTGAATTAGAAGATTCAAGACGCCTTATAGACGAAGTATTAAAACAATTTACAAAAGTTGATATTCTTATTAACAATGCTGGAATTACAAAAGATCGCTCATTCCGTAAAATGTCAAAAGACGAATGGGATCAAGTGATTAACGTCAATCTAAATGGTATTTTCCATACCACATCAGCAGTGATTAATCACATGATTGATCGAAAGTATGGACGCATAATTAATATCAGCTCTATTATCGGTCAAGCTGGTGGATTCGGTCAGACGAATTACGCAGCCTCCAAAGCTGGTATTTTAGGGTTCACTAAATCACTTGCACTAGAAACAGCGAAGAGCGGCATTACTGTCAATGCTGTTTGCCCAGGATTTATCGAGACAGAGATGGTAGCAGCTATGCCTGAAAAAGTGAAAAATAACATTATTGCAAAAGTACCTATGCAACGATTAGGTACAACTTCTGAAATCGCTGAAGCTGTTCTTTATCTCATCCAAGCAAGTTTTGTGACTGGTCAAGAGATAAACGTAAATGGTGGATTGTATATGTAAAAAAAGAAAAATAAAGGAGGTAATATATGCTTACAAAAGAATTCAAAACTCCCTCTGATGAAGGATTAAAAAAAGTCAAAAGACTAACAGAGGTATTTGTTATGGAACCAGAGCCTCAAGTAGGCCAGACGCCGAAAGAAGTAGTTTGGACAAAAAATAAGGCTAAATTATATCGCTATCAGCCAGCTGTAAAAAAGACCAATAAAGTACCTATCCTCATGATTTACGCGCTCATTAACAAGCCATATATTTTAGACTTATATCCTGGAAACAGTTTAATCGAACATTTAACCAATAAAGGACATGATGTTTATCTATTAGACTGGGGAGTGCCTGGCTATGAAGACCGTCATATGAAGTTCGATGATTATATCGTCGATTACATCCCGCAGGCTATTAAAAAGGTATTAAGAAAGTCACAAGCAAAGGAAATAACGCTACTAGGTTATTGCATTGGTGGTACAATGTCAGCTATTTTTACGGCTTTGAATCCACAACTTCCTATTCGTAATCTTCTATTGTTGACTAGTCCGATAGATTTTACAGATGCTGGTCTCTTTACGAAGTGGTTGGATAAACGCTACTTCCAACTTGATAAATTGGTCGACACTTTAGGGAATATTCCGTTTGAAATGATTGACTTTGGAAATAAATTACTAAGTCCTATTTCAACGACATATGGACCATATGTGTCGATTGTAGATCGAGTAGAAGATGATAACTTCGTGTTAAATTGGAAACTAATGCAGAAGTGGTTGAATGATGGAGTTCCTTTCCCTGGAGAGGCGTATCGACAATGGATTCGAGAATTCTATCAGGAGAACAAACTGATTAATGGTGAGCTGGTGATTCGTGGAGAAAAAGTAGATTTATCCAATATCAAGGCTAATCTTCTTAACATTTCTGCAACACGCGATAACATTGCATTGCCAAATCAAGTTGCACCGTTAAATAATGTAGTATCTAGTAAAAATAATACCTATCATAGCGTTGAAACAGGACATATATCTGTTGTTGTTGGACGCAAAGCCATTAAAGAAATCCACCCATATATTGAAAATTGGATTACTGAAAACTCATATTAACAAATAGAAAGCTTAAAAGTTTTAAATAAAAGAATAGATGTATTTTCATAGTGGCTGTGCCTAAGTAGGAAACTTATGGTGCAGTCACTTTTTTTATAACAAAGAAGTTTTGGCAGAGTGCTCGAAATAAGATTTCACCATCATCTTTGCAAAGGGCTTGTCTCAAATTGCCTTAACAGACACGTTTTTTGGTGGCTTCAAATAGTAAAAAGATGTCCCAAATGTTGTTATTTTGTTATACTAGAACGAGAACATTTGGTCGATTAAGGAGGGAGGAGTATGGCTACTCACGGGAGAATTATCTTTCATATTGATATGAACTGTTTTTATGCTTCCGTTGAACAATCATATAACCCCGAACTTAAAGGAAAGGCGCTTGCTATTGCAGGTAATCCAAAAGAAAGAAGAGGAATCTTAGTCACTTGTTCTTATGAAGCGAGGGCTAAGGGCGTCTATACAACAATGGCTGTATGGGAAGCAAAGAGAAAATGCCCAGAGTTAATATTGATGGCTCCTAATTTCGAACGTTATCGTCAAGCGTCTCAAGCAATGTTTGCCATATTACGTTCATACACAGATTTAGTAGAACCGGTTTCAATTGATGAAGGATATATGGATGTGACGAATATTGTTCATGGACAAGATGCGATTGAACTGGCAGAGTCTATTCAAACAAGAATATTACATGAACTGGATTTACCATGTTCAATTGGAATCTCACCAAACAAATTTCTAGCCAAAACAGCATCAGATATGAAAAAACCAATGGGTATCACTATTCTGAGAAAACGAGATGTGCCTCAAATGCTATGGCATTTACCTGTTATTGATATGCATGGAGTAGGGGAGAGTACCGCTAAAAAGCTTGAAAGTATTGGGATTCACACTATAGGCGATCTTGCGAATATAGAGGAGTATACGATTAAATCGAATCTAGGGAAAAATGGACTTCGACTAAAAGAACGTGCGAACGGGATAGACCAGCGGGAAGTTGATCCAAACTCTATTTATGATACGAAATCTATCGGCAATTCCACGACTTTTCCAATAGATTTAATGGAAATGTCGGAACTAACTGAAGCAATCGGCAAGCTCTGTGAGAAGGTAGCCAAACGATTAGATGCAAAAAATTTAGCAGGACATACGGTATCAGTTATGATTCGAGATACAGATTGGCATAATAGTAATAGAAGTAAAACAGTATCAAATGCTTTATGGAAACAACAGGATATCGAAACAATTGCTATTGAGCTCACCAGAAAGCATTGGAACGGTTCGCCTGTCCGCCTACTTGGTGTTACAGTCAGCAATGTTATTGATAAAAAAGAAACCGTAGAGCAGCTATCTATCTTTTCTTTCCAAAAATACGTAAAAGAAGAACCTGTATTGAAAATTGTTGAAGAGTTGCAACATAAATTTGGCAAAGATATCATTACAAAAGGTATTAAAAATATTAAAAAAACAACATATGAGTCACAGACTAGTTTTAGTAAAGACTTTTTAGATGACCATAAACTATAGGAGGAAAATCATTGCATATACAATTTTTAGGAACAGGTGCAGGGATGCCCTCTAAAACACGTAACGTAAGCTCTTTAGCGTTAAAATTACTAGAAGAAATCGGCTCCATTTGGTTGTTCGATTGTGGAGAGGCAACACAACATCAAATATTACATACAACTGTTAAACCACGTAAAATAGATAAAATTTTTATCACTCATTTACACGGTGACCATATTTATGGATTACCTGGTTTGTTAGGTTCTCGTTCATTTTTAGGTGGAGATCAGCCGTTAACTATATACGGTCCAAAAGGACTTAAAGAGTGGATAGAATTAACGTTACAGACATCTCAAACGCATCTAAATTATGCAATTGAATATGTAGAAGTAGGGGAAGGAATTGTCTTAGAAGATGAAAATTTCATCGTAACTGCAATGCCACTTGAACATGTTGTTCCGTGCTTTGGCTACCGAATAGAACAAAAGCCATTACTAGGCACTTTGCAAGTTGAAAAAGCAATCGCTTTAGGGGTGCCAAAAGGTCCGTTACTAGGTCAATTGAAAAATGGACATAATGTCACTTTGGAAGATGGCACGATTGTTCGAAGCGTAGATGTTACAGATGAACCTAAAAAAGGATTTACAGTGGCTATTCTTGGCGACACTCGTTATTGTGAAAACGCCATTAAACTTAGTGAGAATGCAGATATTGTAGTACACGAATCTACATTTGATCACTCGACTAGTAATTTGGCAGCAAGTTATGGACATTCTACCAACATGGATGCAGCAAATGTTGCATTCAATGCAGGAGCTAAAAACTTATTGTTAAATCATTTAAGTGCTCGATTCTTTCCACAAGATATCGAGATAATGTTAAATGAAGCAAAAAAAATAATACCAAATACGTTTTTGGTAACAGACTTTGATGAGTTTAAGTGGATACACGAAAAACTGGAAAGAATCTAAAAAAATGGACTAGGAGAATTTTTTCCTGGTCCATTTAAAATATTAGGGGGTATTCATTTTTTCGGAAAAAATCAGACTGATGCAAGCGTTAAACGGAAGGAAAGAACCATGCAAAGTTACGCAACACATCAGTCTGAAAAAAAGGAGGATTCAACCACAAGCTAATAATGCTTTGATTGCACCATATCATAGCAATTATAGCTTGGATTGTATCATATGCTCAATAATACGCAATAATTGTGTGAAAGCCTTGAAAAAGTCAAAGCCGATTTAAATGGGAATTAAGTCATCTTACTCAGCCTAGAGATGACAACTTATTTAACACAAGAAGTCTTAACGGTATCAATGTCAATTGCCTTTTTGAAAAATTCAGCAATCAATTCACATGTCTCTTTCGTTTCTTCTTCAAAAAATTCCATCTTACTAAAATAACTATGGATAAGTCCTGGCAATACAATATGTTTTGCTTCAACCCCAGCTTCACGAAGACGAGTTACATAAGCAATTCCTTCATCTAACAAAACGTCATATTCGGCAGCAACCAAAATTGTTTGTGGGATATGTGACAAATCGTTTGCTAGCAATGGTGAAACAGATGAATTACTTTGAATATTTGCATCACCAATATATTGTTTGGTAAACCAAATCATGCCTTCACGATCTAGACCATATCCTTCTCCATATTTTTCATAGGATGAAGTATTAAAACATGTATTTGTAACGGGATAAATAAGCGCCTGTCCCAAAATTTCAGGGCCATTTTTATCAACTGACCATTGAGAAATAACAGCAGCAATATTCCCACCTGCACTATCACCAGCAACAAAGAGTTTTGTAGGATCACCTTGTAAAGAAGCAGCATTCTCTGCAACCCAAAGAAGAGCATCATAGCTATCTTGAACAGGAATAGGGAATGGATGCTCAGGAGCAAGACGATAGTCTACAGATACGACAATTGACTTTGTTGAACTTGTTAGGTAGCGACAACCTCCATCAGCATAATCGGGGCTACCGAAAACCCAGCCTCCACCATGGTAGTAGATAATAATTGGAAATGGACCAACTCCTATAGGTGTATAAACTCTAACTAAAATTTCTGCGCCATCGGAAACTTTAATAAGTCGATCTTCAACGGATGCAATCCCCTCAACCGATACTTGATGAATAGGAGAAGCTGCTCTTTCAGCTCGAGCCTCTTCTGGTGTCTGTTCGTAATATTGAATACCTTTATGAGCTTCAATATAAGCTAATGATCCTTCTTTTAATGGCATAAGAACACGTCCCTTCAAATTAACTATTAAAGCCATTATACCATAAAATTAATTAAACCTATAGAATAACTATGTTTTAAAAACAAAAAAGTAAAATAAAGAATAATATGTGTATGAAGTAGAAGAAAAAGGGATTTTATGATGGGCTTCCCCCATAAAAACCCCTGAATTTATTAGGTGTTAAAATAAAAAATGAACAAATAGCTAATCAAAAAAATAGAGCTAAACTTCAATTTCAACTTCAGATAAGGTAGCAATATCAGTTGACCCAAAGATGAGCATGAACAATAAAACAATTAAAATAATTGCATTTGTAAAACCCGTTCCGTTAAATGTTGAGCCATTCCCATATTTTTTTTCTTTTGATTTACTCATAATTATCACCTTTTCTCATTTTATCTTGGATTGCTTCAAACACTTCTTGGATAGTTAAATCACCATTTTCATCAAGAAAATCACTCAATGCATTTGACTTTTTCTTTTTATTGGATTGAAATTTACCAATTAAAGTAACGGTAATAATGGGAGAATCTCGAAATAATTGCACAGCATCTACTTTTATTTTTCCTGATAATAAAAGTGCAGCTGCGACGATATCTAAGTGTTTTCCTTTTGTTAAATCTTTCAATGTGTAATCAGAAATCGATCGGTGTTTTTTGAATTTTTGAGAGGCATCATTTTTTGAATAATAGTCCGATTGATTTTTGTGGTTACGATAATTGTTAGAGTTATCATACATTCAAGAAAACACCTCCTCAAACTAATTTATGCATATTACAGTGTCATGTGATTGGGTCTATTGGTATCGAGGTAGATTCTTTTAATTAAAATATTTTAATTGCGTTTTTAAATAATGATTTCTATTTCGGATAAATTGTGTGATCATCTCTGGTTCATAGTCGAAGATTTCAATATTATTATTGATATAAGGGTCACGAAGATAATGAGGACGAACAAGTTGATGAAGTGACATGATTTTATCCTCTAAATAGTTGACAGTATATTTCGTTTCGAGGACTTCTTCTAATTTTTCTTTATACATTTTTCTGAATTTGTGGCTATCTAATAGCCGATCTTTTAGTAAATTACCGGGTCTTCCGTCGATTGGTACATATTTATGATCCATAATTCCGCCACTAATTTTCCTTCCCCATGTTGCATCATAATCCCATGGCATAATTTCAAACAATCCAGTTTCACTATTGCGGTAAATTGAATAATTATGATTAAAACCATCGTTATTCATTGTACAAACGGCACCCACAAGCCAACTGAAGTATTTATCTAAATCTAAATAATTTCCAATACGATAAGAAAAGTCTATGGAATCGGATTTATTGATCACCGTTATAAAGTCAATCAGATTTTGATCGTCGGATAATAATCCATGTACACGCTGTAGGCCAGAGAGGAGGGATCTTTTTCGTCTACCTTCTCGATCAAAAGCAAAATTTGCATCATTATTGGTCGCATAATAGATAGGTCCAGAGGGCAGACCTCTCTTTTTCAAAAAAAGATCATCAACAGATTCAAGTTGTAAATAGATCCCTCTAAATGTTTCATTTCTAAAAAAATTAATATGCTTGGTATCAGGAGCGAGCACTCCTAAATCTTGAAAAAAGTCAAGGGAGAGCTTGTTTCGAATAATGGAAGGATCCTTGTACTCTGCATTAAGATGAATAGCATGTGCTTCCAAAATATTATTTGAATTTTGGAAGTGAACAATATAAGATCTTTTTCGGAATTTTCTAGTATATGCACCTCGATAGCCAAGTCGAATTTTGTAGTCGATCCCGTCAATGTTTAATTTGGAAGGAGCCGCATAATCATTTATCAAGTTTTCTCTTAAAATATTCAACTCATCTTCGTCAATCGTTAATATATATGAAGGTACACTTTTAGACATATATATTCACCTCCCTTTTCAAATGTAAATAAGTAAATTTAACAAAAGCTTTCCTTAATCGATTAATTGACCAAGGAAAGCTCTATATGCTTTCATCATAATGTCTTGTAAGTTGGAACTTTAACTTTATAAATAAGAGCATCAATACAACGCAAAATAATAGCTGATACTATAATATTCATGTGCATTACTTTTGGTTAGATTTCTGACGTATTATGTAGTTTGATTTTCATGAAATATTCATAGTTATAGTTTTTTTGGACAAGTTAAGTGCAAGAAAAATTATTGAGGTGATGATCATGATTATTGAAAGGTCGCCTGAGTGGGAAGAAAGTTTTAAAGAAAGATTAGAACAACAAGATAATTGGGATAACTGGGCGCTATATAAGATGACTTACGAAGTAGAGAAAGCCAATTTAATCACGGAATTTACAGGACTTCAATCACCAAAATATTTACCGAACTTAACACCACTTGCTCATCAACTTGATGTAGCACAAACAGTTATAGAAAAGATGAATGGCAAAGCTATTTTAGCTGATGAAGTGGGATTAGGGAAAACCATTGAGGCTGGTTTAATCTTGAAAGAGTATCTAATTAGAGGTCAGGTGAAAAAAGCATTGATCTTGGCACCTGCTTCTCTTATCAACCAATGGGCAGATGAACTGAACAACAAATTTAATATTCCAGCCATTCCGTATAAAAAGAAATCTTCAATCGAATATATTGATATTGTAGTGATGAGTATGGATACCGCAAAGAAGAGTCCCCACAAAGAACAAATCTATGAACAAAATTATGACATGATTATCATAGATGAGGCCCACAAACTAAAAAACCACAAAACCAAGATTTATGAGTTTGTTCAAAGTTTAAAGAAAAAGTTTTGCTTGTTATTAACGGCAACACCCATTCAGAATGATGTGTTTGAATTATTTTATCTTATTTCTTTACTTAAACCGGGTCATTTAGGGAATTTTGAAGTGTTCCAGGAAGCCTTTTCAGCGAGTAAACATGATCTTGATAATGATGAGTTTTTAAAGGAACTGGTCAATCAAGTAATGGTGAGAAATAGAAGACAGGATACAGGGATAGAGTGGTCAAATAGGAAGGTTCAAAACATCTCCATCCAGTTTACAGAAAAGGAAAGAGAAGTATACGATATGATCCTGCAACTGAAGGATGTATCTCCTGTATTTTCTGGTTCGTTTTCAATGATTACTTTACAAAAAGAAATGTGCAGTAGTAAAGAAGCGACTTGTTTGACGTTAGAGAATATGATTCAAAACAGTAATGATGAAGAAGGACTTGAATTTGTCCATAAACTAATGGAAAAATTAATGTCTTTAGAGATTAATTCGAAAGCGGAAAAAACGTACGAAATTATTTCAGAAGCAAATGATAAAGTTATTATATTTACTGAATATCGTGCAAGTCAAATTTATCTACAATGGTTTTTGCACACAAAAGGTATTAAAAGCGTGCTCTTTAACGGAAAATTTAATAAAAGTAAAAGAGATTATATGAAGCATCTTTTTAAAGAACAAGCACAAGTCTTAATCGCTACCGAAGCGGGTGGGGAAGGGATCAATCTTCAATTCTGTCATCATGTGATTAACTATGATTTACCTTGGAATCCGATGAAATTAGAACAACGAATAGGACGCGTTCATAGGCTTGGTCAAGAACATGATGTACAGATTTATAACCTTGCTATTGCTAATACAATCGAACAAAATATTTTAGATTTATTGCAAACTAAAATCGATGTCTTTGAAAAAGTGGTAGGGGAATTAGATGAAATATTAGCATTCAAGAAGTCGATATAGGAAACTTCAGATGGAGGTCAGATATGTTTCCACAACAAGTTCACGAGTATATGAAAACATTTTTTCAAGAAACTAACTGTCAAATCATCGAAGAAGACGAACATTATTTAACCGTTCAACTGACGATAGATATGGATAAAAGAATTATGAATCGACCTTATTACTGGAAGTACGTTGAAAGTACGAATGGCGTTCCCGCACCAAGCCAGCTTACTTTAATAACAGATCAAAATCATGTAAGTAGCGAACTTAGAGGAGAAATTGTCCATTTTGGCTCTTATCGTTTAAACCAACTATTTAAAGCAACCAAAGAGTTAGGCAAATATGTTCAAATGTTTGAAAATACGGATTCTTTTGAAGGACAAACAATCTTAACGCCATATTTAGGCGTCAATTATAAAGTTTCCTATTTGTGTGATAAAACAAGAGAACATCTCTATTCTCTAGGGGTTAACTTAATGACAGGCAAAATCATTGATGATTTTCAAGATATAGTAACGCAAATCGATCTTGTCTCGGACTTACCAGATAATGCATTTCCTCTGCAATTTATTATCAAACCTTTACGTGGAATTGAACGATTGGATCTTGTCATCAACAATATTATCCAATTAGATGACCACACATGGGTAGAGGAAGCAGACAAAAGATGGAAAAGGGATCAAAGAGTATTAGACTATTTCTATAAGGATATAGATGAAAAACCAGAATGCTACGAAATCGAGGCAAAAGCCCTCGAAGAAAGATACAACGCCAAAATCAAAATTGAAATCATCAACGGTGGGTTGTTTTACTTGAGATGATAAAAGAAGCGTGAGTCGTGATAAAGAGTTCCTACCTTTCTATTCAAGACCTTAATAATGTACTACTAGACCATTCTCGCTCAAGCTTCCGACCGATGTCTTAATATGCAAAAATATCTTACAATAATGCTCCAACAGAAGGAAAAGGGTAATACATTTACTGATCCTAATTTTAAATCAATTATTACTTAGAAAGAGAGCGTATTTTTTGAACAAAAAGCTTTATTGTGATAATAATAGTTGAGAGGTAGCTAAATTATAAATGTTAGTACGTCAGTAATTGTAAAAGGAGATGCTTATTTTGGCACAATCACTAAAAGGTAAAATAGCTTATGTAACTGGAGCTGGACGAGGAATCGGTAAAGCAGTTGCAGTAGCTTTAGCAAAAGAGGGCGTAAATGTAGGTCTATTTGCAAGAACTGAAGAATCATTAAAAAGTGTAAAAGCAGAAATTGAAGCACTAGGTGTTAAAGCTGCTTACGCAACAGTAGATGTTTCATCACTTGAAGAAGTACAACAAGCAATTGAAAAAGTAACAAAAGAATTAGGTAAAGCTGATATTCTTATCAACAATGCGGGTATCGGTGGATTTGCTACTCTTTTAGATATGGATCCAGTACAATGGAAAAAAACTATCGATGTAAATCTTATGGGAACATATTATGTAACTCGTACAGTTCTTCCACAATTAATCGAAAAAAATGGTGGAGATATTATCAATATTTCTTCAACAAACGGTCTAAACGGTGCAGCAACTTCAAGTGCATATAGTGCATCTAAATTCGGTGTTATTGGTTTAACTGAATCATTAGCACAAGAAGTACGCAGAAACAACATCCGTGTTACTTCTCTAACTCCAAGTACAGTAGCAACAGATCTTGCACTAAATACAAACTTAATTGCAGAAAATAATGATCAAAAATATATCCAACCTGAAGATATCGCAGAAGTTATTGTTTCTCAATTAAAACTTAACCAACGTATCTATGTAAAAACTGCAAGTCTTTTAGCAACAAACCCATTCTAATGAATAAATCATAATCACTAAAGCACTTAGATGGATATTAACATCTAAGTGCTTTTTACTGGTTCTTTGTCAAATGTGGTGGTGTTTAAA